>DASUME010000199.1:0-9839 GCA_036277895.1 Polyangiales bacterium | reverse complement strand
AAGTAACATGGCAGATGGTATCTACACCGCGCTGAGCGGCTCGATCGCACAGCAACACCAGCTCGACACGATCGCGAACAACGTCGCGAACGCGAGCACCGCGGGCTTCCGCGGCGACCGCGCCGTGTTCGGCGAGCTGGTGGCCGGCGCGCAGAAGGGCCAGCAGCGCATCGATCCGCGCCAGCCCGCCCCGAAGGAAGACAACAAGTTCGTCCGCGTCGACATGAACCAGCTCGACATGCAAGCGGGTGTGCTGCGCTCGACCGGCAACCAGCTCGATCTCGCGCTGGAAGGCGACGGCTTCTTCGTGGTGCGCACCCCGCAAGGAGACCGGCTGACCCGCAGCGGCAACTTCATGCTCACCCAGAACGGCGAACTCTCGACGACCGACGGAAACCTGGTGGTCGGAGACAGTAACCTTCCCATCATCATCCCGCCGAACACGAAGAATATCGAGATTCGTCCGGATGGCACCGTCCGTGCAGACAATACGGACGTGGCTCGGCTCGCTCTGAAGACGGTGAAGGACCCGAACGCGCTCATGCGTGAAGGCGCCACCACGTACACCGTGCAGGCGGGTACGCAGGTGGAACAGGCGCAGCGCGTGGGCGTGATCCAGGGCCAACTGGAGAGCTCGAACGTCAACCCGGTGAACGGCCTCAACGAGCTGATCACGGTCAATCGTACGTTCGACGCGCTCCAGCGCGTCATCCAGAGCTTCCAGGAAATCGATCAACGCACTGCGCGCGACGTGGGTTCGCGCTCGGGCTGAGCTGAGGGGTAGTAGATGTTTAGAGCACTTCATTCGGCGGCTTCGGGCATGCAGGCCCAGCAGACCAACATCGACGTCGTCGCCAACAACATGGCGAACGTCAACACCACCGGCTTCAAGAAGAGCCGCGCGGAGTTCCAGGATCTGCTGTACCAGACCACGCGCGCGCCGGGTGGCCAGTCCGGCACCGGGGCAAGCTCGCCGTCCGGTCTGCAGGTCGGCCTCGGTGTGCGGACTGCGGCGACGCAGACCATGCACATCCAGGGCTCGCTGCAGCAGACGGGCAACTCGCTCGACCTCGCGATCGAGGGCAACGGCTTCTTCCAGGTGCAGCGCCCCAACGGCGACATCGCGTACACGCGCTCGGGCAACCTGAGGGCGGACTCCGATGGACGCCTGGTCACCTCGGACGGCTATGCGATCGAGCCGAACATCAACATCCCCGCGGATGCGACGGCGATCACCATCTCCACCACCGGGTTGGTCAGCGTCACGCAGCCCGGCCAGGCGCAGTCTCAGGAAGTCGGGCAGCTGCAGCTCGCCAACTTCGCCAACCCGGGTGGTCTGCTCTCGACCGGCCGAAACCTGTACGCACCGACCGCGGCCAGCGGCATCGCGGTGGTGGGAAACCCGGGGGAGGAGGGCGTCGGCACTCTCTCGCAGGGCTTCCTCGAGGGCTCCAACGTGGAGGTCGTGAACGAGATGATCGACCTGATCGCCTCGCAGCGCGCCTACGAGACCAACCAGCGCGTGATCACCGCTGCGGACGAGATGCTGCGCAAGACCACCGAGCGCTGATCGTAGCTAGCTGACAACGCCCGCTTCGTTGCCATGCAATCTGCATGGCAGGGGCGGGCGTACTCATTTCTGGGGCGCTCGTCAGCGCGTCGACGACCGCCACCGCGCTGACGCTACCGTGGCTAAATTTCTCTGGAAACCAAACGTTATTGTCCATGGCACGAGGGGTGCATTGACAGCGATGCGGGGATGAACACCAAGATCAAAACGTTGTGTGCCACGGCGTTGCTACTCGCACTGCCTTACACGGCGCGTGCGCAGGATGCGGTCAACGTCGACGGCGAGCGCGTGACCTTGGCGATGATCCTGCCCGCGCTGAGCGGCACCGAGCTCGGCGACCTCGACCTCGCGCCCGCGCCCCTGCCCGGCGAGACCAGCGTGATCCGCGCCAGCGACGTGAAGGCGAAGCTCAAGGAGAGCGGGCGCGACGCGCGCGGGCTGATGATCCCGAAGAGCGTGAAGCTCGTGCGCAAGAAGCGCACGGTCGAGGGCAAAGAGCTCGATGGCCTGGTGAAGGCCGCGCTCGCGCCGCGCGTCGCTCCCTGCAACGTGGAAGAGCTCTCGACCCTGACGGCAGTCACGCTCGGCGAAGGCGACTTCGAGGTCGAAGCCGAGCCGATGCCGCGCAAGCAGAGCGGCCGCACCTCCGCGATGGTCACGCTGCACCAGGGCGAGCGCAAGACGCGCCTCAGCATCCAGGCCGTGCTGACCTGTCCGGAGCCCGTGATGGCGCCCGGCATGACGATCCGCCTGATCGTGCGGCGTGGCGCCGTCACGGTGACCGCGCCCGGCGTGGCCAACCAGCCAGGTCGCGTGGGCGACGAGATCCGTGTCACCAACACGATGTCCAAGAAAGCGTTGATGGGACGCGTGATCGACGCGCAGTCCGTAGAGGTCTTGCAATGAAGTGGGGCGTCACAGTCCTGGTCCTGCTCTCGTTCACGGCTTGCGCGAGCAAGAAGCCGATCGGCCCGACGATCGACACCAACAACGTCAAGGAGCGCAAGTACAAGGAAGCCAAGTACGAGACCGGCCTCGAGCCCGTCACGTCCGGCTCGCTGTGGCCCGAGAACGGCCGCGGTCTGTTTGCAGACTTCCGCGCCTACCGCGTCGGCGACCTGGTCACGATCCGGATCGACGAGTCGTCGGAGGCCGCGGGCGACTCGTCCACCAACCTCGACCGCAAGTCGTCCGAGTCGCTCGGCATCCCCAATTTCCTCGGCCTCACCACGGCGGCCGCAAAGGCGTACCCGAACCTCGATCCCAAGGCGCTGATCGAGTGGATGGGCCAGTCCAACTTCAAGGGCCAGGGGGGCACCACGCGCGACACGCACGTGATGGGCTCGATTGCCGTGCGCGTGAAGAAGGTGCTGCCCAACGGCGACCTGTTCGTCGAGGGCACCAAGGTGCTGCTGATCAACGACGAAGAAGTGCACATCTACGTCTCTGGCTCGATCCGCGCGGAGGACATCGACTCCAGCAACGCGGTGGACTCCAGTCGCATCGCCGATGCGCAGATCGAGTTCTCCGGTCGCGGTGTGCTGACCGAGAACCAACAGCAAGGCTGGTTCACGAAGCTGTTCGCGAAGCTGCGTCCGTTCTGAGGAAAGAAGTCATGACCAAGCTGTTCAGCCTGCTGCTCGCGCTCACTCTGCTCGCACCCGCGACGGCCTCCGCCGCGCGCGTGGAGGAGCTGTGCGACGTCAGTGGCGTGCGCCAGAACCAGCTGATCGGCTACGGCCTGGTGGTCGGCCTCAACAACACCGGCGACACCGGCCAGTCGCGCTTCACGGTGCAGAGCACGGCCGCCATGCTGCGCCGCCTCGGCGCCACCGTGGACCCCAGGGCGATCACCACCAAGAACGCGGCCGCCGTGATGATCACCGCCACGCTGCCGCCGTACGCGCAGCCCGGCATGCGCGTCGACGTCACGGTCTCCTCGCTCGGCAACGCGCGCAGTCTATTCGGCGGCACGCTGCTGCAGACGCCGCTGTTCGGTGCAGACAAGAAGGTCTACGCGGTCGCCCAGGGCCCCGTGCTGACGGGCGGCTTCACCGCGCAGGGCATCACCGGGACGTCTTACACCCGCAACCACACCACCGCCGGCCGTGTGCCCGAGGGCGCGCTCGTGGAGCGTCAGGTTCCGCTGCCCGACATGGGTGCGGGGCCGCTCGTGCTCAACCTGCGCGAGCCCTCGTTCGTGAACGCGACGCGCATCGTGGCCGCGATCGACGCCGCCCTCGGCGCTGGCACGGCGACTGCACTCGATGGAGGTCGCGTGCAGGTCAAGATCACCAGCCAATACGACAAGAACCCGGTGGCGCTGCTGGCGGCCGTGCAGGTGATCGAAGTCGATCCGGATAGTTCCGCGAAGGTCGTGATCGACGAGCGCACCGGCACGGTGGTGGTCGGCGCCGCGGTCCGCATCTCCGAGGTGGCGATCGCACAAGGAAGCTTGACGGTCGAGATCATGGAGCAGCAGCTGGTCTCGCAGCCGAGTGCGTTCACTTCGCGTGGCAACGCACAGACCGCGGTCGTGCCGAGCTCGCAGGTCGAGGTCTCGCAGGGCAGCGGCGCGCTCACGCACGTCAAGGCGTCCGCCAGCCTGAAGGAGCTCGTCGACGCGCTCAACGCGGTGGGCGTGCGCCCGCGTGAGCTGATCGCCATCTTCCAGGCGCTGCGCACCGCCGGTGCGCTGCAAGCGCGGGTCGAGGTCCAGTGAACCCGCTGAACAAGCTCCCGATGGCGGGTCAGGAAGCTCTGCGCCAGAAGCGCGAGGACCCTGAGTACCTGAAGAAGCAGGAGGCCGCGAAGAAGTTCGAGGGCATCCTGATGCAGCAGCTCTTGAACGTCATGCGTCAGACCGCGAAGAGCGGCGGCATGGGGCAGAGCGAGGGCGCCTCGGGGCAGTACACGTCGATGTTCGATGAGATGATCGCGGACAAGCTCGCCGACGGCGGCGGCATCGGCCTCGCGCAGTCGGTGATGCGCGCCTTCGGCGAGGACGAGCGCCAGCCGCTCACGAGCGAGAGGTCGCAGGGCTTGACGGGCATGAGCCTGCCGCAGCGCAGCGCGCCCGCGGTGACGCCGCCGATGCAAGGTCTGCAGGGCGCGACCGCGAAGCTCGCGCACGCGGCGTACGCGATCAGCGCGCCGGACGGCGGCAAGCAGTGGGCGCGCGAGGGCACGCTCACCACGCGCGATCTGGCGAGCACGCTGGAGACGCAGAGCAACAAGGGCGCGCAGCACTTCGCGGTCGCCGAGGCAGGCGGCTATACGGACGCGTTCAAGTGCAACCTGTTCGCCTTCGAGGCCGCGCGTCGCGCGGGCTTCGAGGTGCCCGTGATCAAGCGCGACAGCGGCTACGGCTTCCCGACCTCCAACTCGGTCACCACCGATGCGCAGGACGGCTCGCTGAAGGGCGACTGGGCAGACGTGGTGAGTCCGCAGCGCGTCGGAGAGCTACGCGGCAAGCTCGAGCGCGGTGAGGTCGCCGTGATGCTGACGGGCGCCGGCACCGAGGGCAGACACGGCCACATGGCGGTCGTCGAGAAGATCCACGACGTGCAATTCGATGAGAAGGGGGAGCTCTCGCGCATCGAGTTCGACGGCTACGAGGCGCGCCAAGATGGCGCACAACACCTCACCCGCCGCTCGTGGAACCTGAAGGGCCACGGCGAGGACAGCCGGCTGGCTCGAAACGGCTTCGGGCGCATCGAGTTGCTCGCTTTGCGTCCCTCGGCAACCCCGCAAACCCCCGAAATCAGGGTGTCTGAGGCCATTGATCGGGGGCGAGGCAAAACCCCCTAAAGTTGGCTCGCCCTGTGTCCGATAAATTTGGTCGGAGGAACAGGTCATGAGGATCAACGGCATCAGAAGCCCCCAGATCGATGCCACCACGACGGCGCAGCGAACAGCGCCCCGCGGCGGAACCGGGCAGGCTACCAAGGTTGCAGTCTCGAGTGAGGCGCGGAAGCTCGCGGAAGCGCGTGCCCCGGCGGTCTCGGACGCGGCCAAGATTCAGCGCTTGCTCGCCGCTGTCGCGCGTGGCGACTTCATGGTCGATGCCGAACAGGTGACGAATCGCATGATGGCGGAGGAGCGCTGATCATGGAGACCGTCGTCGCCGAGTTCGCCAAGGTGCTGGACGCCGAGCGCGCCTTCGCTCTGAAGGCCGACGTCGACGGTCTTGGCTCGCTCCAGGAAACGAAGCGCAAGCTGCTCGATGAGCTGCTGGCCTCGGGTGCGTCCGCGGCCGAGACCACGCCCCTGCGCGAGCGCGCAATGGCGAACGTGCAACTGATCCGTCACCTCGTTGCTTGCCTGCAGGGCATCAGTCAGCCGGCGGGACCTACGTATGACTCCGGCGGTGGACGCTCGATGCGCCCGGTGAGCCGGTCTTGGGGACGACTATGAGTATCAACGGAATCCTGAACACGGGCGTCAAGGGCATGGTCACGACCTCGCTCGCGACCAACGTCACGGCGGGGAACATCTCCAACGCTGCGACGGTCGGCTACACGCGCCGCAGCGCCAACTTCTCGCCTGACAACGCGCTCACCAGCAACGGCGTCGGCGGTCGTGTGGTGGAGCCGTTCATCCAGAAGCGGCTGCTCAACGCGGAGTCGAGCGCGGGCGAAGCCAAGGCGCAGAACGCCGCGGTGAGCGTGCTGGACGAAGTATTCAGCGAGGGCAACGGCAGCATCGGCGACGCCATGGACAAGTTCCAGGCCTCGATCCAGAACCTGACCACGAGTCCGGAAGACACGGCCACGCGTCAGGCGGTGCTCGCGAACGCCTCCAACCTGTCGACCGCGTTCCAGAACGCGAACGCGCAGATCAACCAGGCGCGCCAGGACAGCAACCTGCGCATCGAGCAGGGCGTGAACGCGGTCAACACGCGGCTCGATCAGATCGGCAAGATCGGCGTGCAGATCCAGCAGGCGGAGCTCAGCGGCGTCGAAGCCGGCGACCTGCGCGATCAGCGCGACCAGCTGGTGAAGGAAGTCTCGAGCTACGTGCCGGTGACCGTGCTCGACCAGGGCAACGGCTCGATCTCGCTGATGCTCGGTGGCTCGCACCAGCTCGTCTCTCCGGACGGCCAGGTGGGCAAGCTGTCGACCAAGGTCGGCGAAGACGGCACGATGCGGATCCAGAAGCAGGTGGCCGGCGCGCTGACGGATGTCACCGCGCAGGTCAACGGGGGCTCGATCGGTGGCGACATGAAGGCACGCACCGGCCCGCTTGCGGATGCGCAGAAGAAGCTCGACCAGCTCGCGTTCGACACCGCGGCTGCCTACAACAACGTGCACCGCGCAAACGTCGCGATGGATGGCAACGACGGCCGCAACCTGTTCGAAGAGCAGGCCACGGTCGCCGGCGCCGCCACCAGCTTCGCGGTCTCGGCGGACGTGCTCGGCCACCCCGAGAACATCGCGGCCGCGACCGACAACACGAGCTTGCCGTCCGACAACCGCGGTGCGATGGCGCTGGCGAACGTGGCGTCCGCTCCGCTCGCGTTCGGCGGCATGACGGTCAGCGAGGCGCTGGCGTCGCTGGTCGGCTTCGCCGGCACCACGGTGCAGGCCGCCAACCAGCAGGAGACCTTCACGGCCGGTGCGCTCGAGCAGGTGCAGGCCCTACAAGACAGCGCCTCGGGTGTGAACACCGACGAGGAGATGGTCAACCTGATGAAGTACCAGCGCGCCTACCAGGCGTCGTTGAAGGTCATCTCGGTGGCCGATCAGATGCTCAGCGATCTGATGAACATCCGTTGAAGTTTCGAAGTAACAGGCTGAGGATATAAGGGTAAGGCCATGCGAGTCTCTGATAACGCGAAGTTCGCGAGCGTCACCAAGAACGTCCAGAAGGCGCAGTCGGACTTCGTGTCCGCGCAGCAGAAGGCGGGCAGTGGTCTGCGCGTGGCCAAGCCGTCGGATGATCCGGTCGCCGCCGCGCAGGCGCGCCGCGAAGCTTCGCGCAAGGCGCTCGGCGCCGCGGGAATCAGCGCAGCAGACGCCGCTACCGACCAGCTCTCCGGCGCCGATCAGGCGCTCGACGATGTGTACTCGGGTCTCGATCGAGCGCGCGAGCTCGCGCTGCAGGGCGCGTCCGATACGATGAGCAAAGAAAATCGTTCCGACCTCGCACAGGAGATGCGTAAGATTAGAGACCAGATGGTCTCGCTCGGAAACAGCAAGGTCGGAGACAAGTACGTCTTCGCGGGGTACCGCGATCAGACGGCTCCGTTCGAGCAGAGCGGCACCTTCGTCGGTGACGGCAACATCAAGGAAGTGCAGCCCGTGCCGGGGATGCGCGTGGCTGCGTCGATCTCGGGCGCCAGCGTGTTCGGCAGCGGCGCGCCCAACGACACCTTCAGCACGCTCGACTCGTTGATCGCGGGGCTCGAGAGCAACGACCCGGAGGCGATCCGCGGCCAGCTCGATCACCTGCAGGCGAGCCAGGATCGAGTCGTCAAGTCGCGCTCCGTGGTGGGCTCGTTGATGGACAGCGTCGAGCTCGGCCGCAACGTCGCGGATCAGCAGCAGGCGCGCGCGACCTCGCAGATCGCCAGCCTCACCGAGGTGGACGCGGTGCAGTCCGCGCTGAACTTGATGCAGGCCAAGAGCGCCCTCGAGGCCGCCATCACCGTCGCTGGTCAGATTCCGCAGGGTCTCGCGCAGAGAGGTTGAACATGCTGCTGCTGAAGCGTCGAGTGGGCGAAAGCATCGTCATCGGCGGCTCGATCCGCGTGAGCGTGGTCGAGGTACGCGGGGGCAGTGTGCGGGTCGCAATCGACGCTCCGGCAGAGATGCCGGTGTACCGCGCCGAGCTTATCGAAAAGCTCGGTGAGGAAAACGCGCGTGCCATGCGGACGCAGGTACGCACCAGCAAGAGGCCAACAGCCATGGCAATCACGTTTCCTGAAGGTATTCCTGGTTTGGGTGACAACAAGAAGTTCGTGATCTTCGACCTCGACGACGACCATCGTGCGCTCGTCGGCGAAGAAGATCCGACCGTCAGCCTGTTGCTCGTCGATCCGCGGCGCGTGGATCCGAACTACCCGATCGATCGCGTGCTGTCGCGCGTGAAGGCCGACGAAGAGGTCGCCGTGGGCGTGGTGGTGACGCGTCCGGCCGATGGCTCGATGCCGTGGGTGAACCTGGCCGCGCCGATCGTGATGGGCGTCAGCTCGCACGAAGCCTTCCAGGTGATCCTCGACGACGAGCGCCTGTCGATGCGCGCGCCGCTCTACCGCAGCGGGGCCGAGGCACAAGCTACATGACCGTCCGCCCCTCGCTCGCCAACGCCGACCCCATCGAGCTGGAGGCAGAGGCCGGCGCAGCGGGGGGGCCGGGCGAGACGATCATGCGCATCATGCGCGCCGCCCACAAGTTGCAGGCGTCCGACGTGCATCTGCGCGTCGGTACGCCGCCGATCGTACGCCTCGAGGGCGAGCTGCGACCGCTCAACCACCCGCCGCTCGACGACGCGACGGTCGCGTCCGCCGCGCGTGCGCTGGCCGAGGGCGCCGGCGTGCCCCCCGAGAAGATGGGCGCCAACCAGCTCGACTTCTCGTGCGTGCTGCCCGGGGCGGGTCGCTTCCGTGCGCACATGTATCGCCAGTCCGGCAGCGCCGCGCTGGTGTTGCGGCGGATCCAGGACCCGATCCCGGACTTCGCGTCGCTGCGCTTGCCCGCGGTGCTCAAGCGCATCGCGATGGCCGAGCGCGGGCTGGTGCTGGTCGTCGGCGCGACGGGCAACGGCAAGTCGACCACGATCGCGGCGATGCTCGAGTTCATCAACACGACCGTCAGCAAGCACATCGTCACCTGCGAAGATCCGGCGGAGTTCATCTTCCAGGACAAGCTCTCCACGTTCTCGCAACGTGAGGTGGGGCGCGACGTCGACTCGTTCGAGCAGGGCCTCCACGGCTCGCTGCGCGAGGATCCGGACGTGCTGTTCATCGGTGAGATCCGCACCACCGAGGCGATGGAGACCGCGATCAACGCGGCCGAGTCCGGGCGCCTGGTGATCAGCACCTCGCACGCACAGGACTCCGCGCGCACCATTCAGCGCATGATCAACCTGTACCCGGTCGACTTCCGCGAGTCGGCGCGCGGCCGGCTGGCGGACGTGATCGTCGCCATCGTCGCGCAGCGCCTGGTGCAGCGAAAGAACGCCAAGTCGCGCGTGCTCTGCACGGAGGTGCTGACCGGCAGCCCCACCGTCAAGGAGTGCATCCGCGACCCCGCCCGGTTCCGCGGCA
>DASUME010000198.1:0-6731 GCA_036277895.1 Polyangiales bacterium | reverse complement strand
GGCCCTCCATCGAGAGGGACTCGATCGCCGACCCGCGGTACTCCAGCACGTAGCCCTGGCCGCCTCCGGTGCCGATCCGGTTGATCACCGCCAGGATGATGTCCTTGGCGCTCACGCCCGGGCGCAGCGTGCCCTCAACATTGATGGCCATGGTCTTGAACGGCTTCAGGGACAGCGTCTGCGTGGCCATGACGTGCTCCACCTCGGAGGTGCCGATGCCCATGGCGAGTGCGCCGAAGGCGCCGTGCGTGGACGTGTGCGAGTCGCCGCAGACCACGGTCATGCCCGGCTGCGTCAGGCCCTGCTCGGGACCGACCACGTGCACGATGCCCTGGCGCCCGCTCTCTTCGTTGAAGAAGCGGATGCCGAACTTCTTACAGCTCTCGGTGAGGTGCACCGTCATCTGCTCGGCGAGGTCGTCGCGGAACGGGCGCAGGCGCTGCTTCTTGGCGGTGGGGATGATGTGATCGACGGTGGCGTAGGTGCGCTCGGGGAACGGCACCCCGAGCTCCAGGTCCTTCATCATGCCGAACGCCTGCGGCGACGTGACCTCGTGGATCAGGTGCAGCCCGATGAACAGCTGGGTGCGGCCATCCGGCAGCGTGCGCACCGTGTGCGCGTCCCAGACCTTGTGAAATAAGCTCTTGCCCATGTGCTTCCCACTCCCAGTCTGCTCAACCTAGCCCTCCTGCCGCTATCACTCCAATGCAGTTTCCTGCGCGTTGTTATAAACCTGGTGCATGGGCGTAGATCTGCGTGACATCCGCTACTTCGCAGCCGTCGTGGAGCACGGCTCGTTGACTCGGGCGGCGGGGAGGTTGGCTGTCTCGCAACCCACGCTGACCCACGCCATCGCGCGGCTGGAGGATGAGCTGGGCGGGGCGGTCTGGAGGCGCTCGTCGAACCGGCGAGCCGGGGTGCTGCCGACCGAGCTGGGGGAGCGGGTGCTGGAGCGAGGAGGCCGCGCGCTGCGAGAGCTGGAGTCGCTCGATCAGGATGCCGCCGGGCTGCGCGGCCTGACTGCCGGCACGCTGCGCGTCGGCAGCGTGCAGTCGCTCGCGGGCACGCTGCTCCCGCGCTGGGTCGCGCAGTACCTGGAGCGCTACCCCGCGATCACGCTCGACCTTCCGCTCGTGAGCTCGGAGTCGGCGCCGGCCGCGATCGAGAGCGGCAAGCTCGATGCGGCGCTGGTGGTCGGACCGCAGCCCGCGAACCCGGCGCTCCGGCGCCTGCGGTGCGGCGAACAAGAGCTGCTCGCCGTGGTATCCGCCAAGCACCCGCTGGCCAAGCGTCGTCAGATCCCGATCGCGGCGCTCGCGGACGAGCCGTTCACGCTGGTGCCGGCCGGGACCTTCTTCGCGACGGCGATCGAGGAGGTCTGCCGTAAGGCCGGCTTCACCCCGAGGGTGCGCGCAAGGATTGCGTCGATAAGCGGACTTTGCGCGCTGGTTCGCGCAGGGGTGGCGGTGACCATCCTGCCGGAGGGCTCGGTTCCCAGCGGCGACGACCAGCTGGCGCAGGTGCCGTTCGAGAAACCCCAGCCCCGCCGCGCGGTGCACCTGATCTGGCGCGCCGACGTGCAGCCGAGCCCGGCGCTGCGCGCGTTCATCGAGATCAGCAAGGCGCTCGAGTAGTCGGAGAACCTCCGCTCGGGCCCGGAATTTTTTCAGTACGCGCCGCGGCCGGTCAGCACGGCCGGGACCGTCTGCAGCAGGATGCGCAGCTCGTCCTTGGGCTGGGTGCGGTCGACGTACTCGAGGTCGAGGTCGATCTGCTGCGCGAAGCTCAGGTCGCTGCGGCCGCTTACCTGCCAGAGGCAGGTGAGGCCGGGTCTGACCTCGAGCCGGCGCAGCGCGCGCTTGTCGTAGTGCGCGACCTCGCGCCAGACCGCCGGCCGCGGCCCGAGCAGCGTCATGTCCCCGCGCAGGACGTTGAACAGCTGCGGCAGCTCGTCGATCGAGAACTTGCGCAGGAACGCACCGACGCGGGTCACGCGCGGGTCGCGCTGCATCTTGAAGCGCACGCCGTCCGTGGCGGCAGCGCACTGCTTGGCGAGCTGATCCTTCAGCGCATCGGCGTCCGCGACCATGGTGCGGAACTTCCACATCGAGAACCGCCGGCCGCGCTCGCCGAGCCGCTCCTGGGCGAAGAAGATCGGGCCCTTGCTGTCGAGCCGCACCGCCAGCGCGACCAGGGCCAGCAGCGGCGACAGGCAGAGCAGGCCGAGGCCGGTCACCAGCACGTCGATCGCGCGCCGCAGTGCGGGGCCGAACGCGGTCAGCGAGAGATACAACCGCAGCGCGAGCCGGCGCATGTGCCTGCGCGGCAGCGGCACCGCGGGGACACGCGCCAGCAGGCGGGTCGGAATCCCGAACGCGCGCACGTAGACGCGTGCGGACGTGAGCAGAGCGGAGGAACGCTGGAGCGCGGCAACCGATGTTTGCGGCATGGCTGCCCGGAGCAAAGCAAGGTGAGTGCCAGACCTCAGACGGGGATGGCAGGCGAGCCTGCCCACCTTGGACCATTCCGCAATCCGCTCCGCACGAAGTCCAACGTGTTCGGCCTAACGCCACCGCTGGCAACTCCTGACGCCAGAGGGTGAGACGAGTGGCCACCGCAATGGCGACACGCATGAGCGGGTAGCCGTCCTAACGCCCGCTACGTTCCGGCCAAGTGTCTGGCGCGTCACAGTCAAACAGACTGGCTTTCCACCTTACTGTCTGCGGCTAGTCGAGCCCGCGCTTGCGCCGTCCTGTGCCGCGTCGAGCGAGTCGCTGTGACGCCGCCGAACAGCGTGGCAGGCGCGCCTCACTTTTCAGTCAGCCGACGAGAGCCGCGGCATCGAGCTCGCCACTCTCGAGGACGTCCGCGAGCGCCACGCGATCACCGCCGGCCCGCTTGGCCACGTAAGCCTGCGTGTCTGCTCGGCGCAGGATCGACGCCACGTCGTCACCGGGACGGCAGATGCCGACGCCGACACTGGCGGTGACGGGCGTGCTGGGCCAGCGCGACCGGCCCACCTTCGCGATCGCCGTCACGACGCGCTCCGCCACCGGCAGGGCGCCCTCGGGCGCCAGGTCCGGAAGCACCACCACGAACTCGTCGCCGCCGTAGCGGGCCACCACGTCCACCGTGCGCGTCTCGACGGTGAGCGCCCCGGCGATGTCGCGCAGCAGCTGGTCGCCCGCGTCGTGCCCGAGCTGATCGTTGACGCGCTTGAAGCCGTCCAGGTCGATCATCAACACGCCGCAGCTGGCGCCGCGGTTGACCCGGTCCAGCTGGCGGTGCAGCTCCGCGAAGAGCTGGCGCCGGTTGAACAAGCCGGTCAGCTCGTCGAGCTGGCTGAGCTCCGAGAGCTGGCGGTTCATGCGGTCGAGCGCGTTCATCTGCTGGAGCACGATCAGCGTGGTGAGCAGCACGCTCATCACCACCAGCGTGCCGCTCGCGAGCAGCTCGGGCCCGGTGGGTGCGCCGATGTGCCGGGCGGGCGCGTTCGGGATCCAGTGCAACCAGACCAGCGTCAACAGCGTGACGTAGGTGAACGAGCCGGTGCCGGCGAGCATCATCGCCACCCGCGAGCGCGTGGACGACGCGGCCGCATTGACGACCGGCACCAGCAGGTACGCGAACGGGATTACGCTGGAGGCGGGGCCGAGCAGGTAGACCGGGTGCGAGAGGAAGGCGATGTCGACCAGCCCCATGCCGAGGCTGCGCAGCTGCCCATGCCCATAGCCCTGGCGGATCACCCACTGAAACCCGAGCGAGAGCGCAAGGTAGAGGATCGAGACTGCGAGCACGACGCTGTCGTCCGGCGCCACGCTGTCCGCGAACGCGACCGCCGCTACCGCGAAGGCAACACGCACCCAACCAGCGTGATCGCTGGCGCTGTGGCGGCGTTGAATGCGGCTGTGGAAGGGGGACACAGGGGGCCGCGGAGGCTTCCGTTCAGGGCGCGCAAGAAGCCCGGGAAGGCGAGCGCGCGAGGCTCCGGTCACTATGCTCTGGGCGCCGTCTGGAGCAAGGGCTCTGGCGGGAATTCACGTGTTCCTGTAGGGCTGTGTACGCGTTGTGCGGACGCGTTTTCGAGGGCTCGGAGTCACACGGGTACAAGCATGGTGGAGATCGAGTTTCAGTCTGGAACGCTCGCGCTGAAGGCTCCCCGCGAGCTCGGCGAGGCGCTGCCCTGCGTGTGGGACCCGCGCACGAGTTGCTACCGGGCCGAAGCGCGCGCTTACGCCGAGCTGGTGCGCGCGCTGGTGCGCGCCAAGGTCCCCTACGAAGACCGCGCGCGACGCTACGAAGAGCTCGCGGCCCATGCGCTGGTGCAGCGCACGCCGCGGCCGTACCAGGCGGAGGCGCTGGTGGCCTGGGAGAAGCAGCGCAGCCAGGGGGTGGTGGTGCTGCCCACGGGCGCCGGCAAGTCGCAGCTCGGCGTGATGGCGATCGAGAAGAAGCAGCGCAGCACGCTGGTGGTCGCGCCGACGCTCGACCTGGTGCGGCAGTGGTACCAGATCCTGAAGGCCACCTTCGCCGTGCCGGTAGGGATCATCGGCGGCGGCGAGCACGACGTGCAGCCGCTGACCGTGACCACCTACGACTCGGCGCACCTGCACATGCAGAACCTCGGCGCGCGCTTCGGGCTGATCATCTTCGACGAGTGCCACCACCTGCCGGGTGAGACCTACGCGCTCGCGGCCCGCCAGTGTCTGGCGCCGTTCCGGCTCGGGCTCACGGCCACGCCGGAGCGCGCGGACGGACGCGAAGACGGGCTCGCCACCCTGATCGGCCTGCTCGCGTTCCGGCGTGAGATCACCGAGATGAGTGGCGCCTACCTCGCGGAGTACGAGACCGAGCGGATCGCGGTCGAGCTGTCGCCGGACGAGCGCGAGCTGTACGAGGCCGAGCGCGCGGTGTACCTCGGCTTCGTGCGCGCGCAGGGCATCCGCATGGGCTCACCCGAGGGCTGGCGCGACTTCATCATGCGCTCGGCGCGCAGCGCGGCGGGCCGGCGCGCGATGCAGGGCTACCGGCGGCAGCGTGAGCTCGCGTTCGCGGCCCCGGCCAAGCTGGAGTACGTCGCGCTGCTGCTCCACGTGCACCGCGGCGATCGTGCGATCGTGTTCACGGAGGACAACGCCACCGCGTACCGGATCTCCGAGCAGCTGCTGATCCCCGCGATCACGCACCAGACCAAGATCAGCGAGCGCGCGGACATCCTCGCCAAGCTGCACGACGGCGCCTACAACGCGGTGGTGACCTCGAAGGTGCTCAACGAGGGCGTGGACGTGCCGTCCGCGAACGTGGCGATCGTGGTCTCGGGCAGCGGCTCGGTGCGCGAGCACGTGCAGCGGCTCGGCCGCATCTTGCGCCAGCAGGAGGGCAAGCACGCGCTGCTCTACGAGCTGGTGACGGCGCAGACGGGCGAGGCTTACACCAGCGAGCGGAGGCGCGAGCATAGTGCTTACCGCTGAGCTGGTGCGCGCGCGCCGCAACGGCGCCGAGCTGAAGCTGACCGAGCTCGGCAAGGCGCGACCGCGCGCGATCGAGCTCGTGCGCGACATGATCACGCTGGCCGAGGCGCACGTCGGGCAGACGCGCGCGGAGCTGCAGGAAGCGCTCGGCGCGGTGGAGGTGAAGGCGAGCGAGCACAAGCTGGCGCTCGGGCTGCGCAAGCTGGTCGAGGACCGGCTGGAGTTCGAGATGGAGAGCGAGCTCGACCCGCGCGCGGTCAGGGCGGAGGTGTTCGGAGCCGCAGCGGCCGCCAGGCGTGTGCTCGGCCCGGGCTCGCCGCTCGAACGCGCCGCGTTCTTGCAAGAACAAGCGGAACAGCGCTCGTTGAGCGTCGAGCAGCTGGAGCGTGCGCTGTACGCGGATCTGCGGCAGGCGCAGATCGTGAAGAGCTTTCAGCCGACCAGCGCCGAAGTGCTGGTGGACTCGTTCGATCTCGCGCAGCAGCAGGCGGTGTTGTTGCGCGCGGTCGACCTGGTCGCCGAGCTGCACTGCGGCGACGCCTACGCGTACCGCGCGCTGTTCCGCAAGCTCAAGTTCTTTCGCTTGCTGCACCGCATCGAGGCGCGCGACGACGGCGGCTACCGCATCCACATCGACGGGCCGTTCAGCTTGTTCACCGGTGCGAGCAAGTACGGCCTGGAGCTGGCGCTCGCGTTGCCGGCGCTGCTGGCCTGCGATCGCTACAAGATCACGGCGCGCATCCGCTGGGGCAAGGAGCGCCTGCCGCTCGGCTTCGTGATCGAAGGGCAAGCGAGCGTCCGCAGCGAGGACGTGCCGCTGCCCGACGAGGTGGAGACGCTGCGCGCCAAGTTCGCCTCGCTGCAGAGCCCCTGGATCGTGGAGCCGGCGAGCGACATCCTTTCGCTGCCTGGCGTGGGGCTGTGTGTGCCGGACCTGCGCTTCATGCACGAGGAGACGGGCGAAATCGCGTACCTCGAGGTGCTCGGCTACTGGAGCCGCGACGCGGTCTGGAAGCGTGTGGAGCTGGCGCAGCAGGGCCTGACGCAGCGCGTGCTGTTCGCGGTCTCCAGCCGCTTGCGGGTCAGCGAGGAGGTGCTCGGCGAGCAGAGCACGTCCGAGCTCTACGTGTACAAGGGCTCCCTGTCCGCGCGCGAAGTGCTGAAGCGGCTCGATACGCTACCATCCAGCCCATGAGTGATGACGACCTCAAGGCACGCGCCGCGGAGATGGTGCGCGATACGCCCAAGCTGCCCGTGATC
>DASUME010000197.1:0-10264 GCA_036277895.1 Polyangiales bacterium | reverse complement strand
TGGCCGAAGCGCGCCTCGGCCAGCTCGCTGGGCGCGAATAACTCGGCGCGGCCGCGCGGCAGCGGGAGCTTGGTGAAGAACGTGTACGCCTCGCCGCGCAGCGACCACGGCGCAGGAGCGAGCAGAGGATTGCTTGGACCGATCGGAGACTGCGACGGACGCATTACGACGCTCGCTCACCGCGAGCGACGGCCCGCTTCGTCAAGCTAGCGTGAGCTGCGCAGCGAGCAACCTTCATCGCGCGATCACACGCGCGAGTCGGCGGATGCCCTCGCGCAGCTCTGCGGCCGCGTAGCTCAGGCGCAAGTGAGGTCCGATCGCTTCGGCGGGAAAGAACACGCGCCCGGCGTTGATGTGTACGCCCTCGTGCTCGGCCTGCTTCGCGATCGCAATGTCGTCGAGGTCGTGAGGCAACGGGAGCCAGAGGTTGAAGCCACCGCGCGGAACGTACGCGGGCACGAGCGCCGGCAGCTCCGCGCGCAGCGCGGCGAGGGCGGCGTCGCGCCGCGTGCGCAGGGTGGCGCGCAGCTGCGCGATGTGCCGGCTCCAGCCCGGCGTGCCCACCAGCTCCAGCGCCGTCTCCTGCACCATCCCGCTCACGAACCAGTCATCCACCGCGCGCGCCGTACGCAGCCGCTCGAACACCGGCCCGAGCGCTGCGATCACCGCGATGCGCAGGCCCGGCGCGGCGGTCTTGGTGAGCGAGCGGATGTACACCACGGGGCCCTGGTGCTGGCGCTGCCTTTCACGAGCTTGGCCGCGCTGACGCACTTGCCCGCGCACGTGTCTCTCGCCACCGCCGCGAGCTTCGCTTGGGTCTCGCTGATCAGCGCGTTGCTCGCGTTCGCCGCCTGGTACCGCGAGCTCGCGCTCAGCGTGGCGCGCGGCAGCGAGGTGCAGCTGCTGCAGCCCGTGCTGAGCCTGGCTTGGTGCGCTCTCTTACTCGGCGAGCCGATCGCCGTGGGGAGTGTGATCGCGGGCGCGGCCGTCCTGATCAGCGCGGTCGGCTCCCGCCTGGCTCGTGCCTGATGCGCGTGGGCTGGACAAGCGCAGACTCGTCCGTTAGCTTCGTGGGGATGTCGTTCCTGTGCCCGCGCACGCTTCTCCTATCGCTAGGCCTTGGCCTAACCGATGGGGCGTGCTCGCACCGCTGAACGTCTGTTCGTACAACGTTCGCACCCCCACTCGGACCTTCCGGTGGGGGTTGTTGCGTTTCGGCATCGCCACCATCGGTTTTTTCCCCTAGGAGCTGACCCATGCCGACGAAGATGCCGTTCCACAAGTACAAGCCGTTCGCTCCGATCGGCCTGACCGATCGCACCTGGCCCGACCGCGTGATCGAGCGCGCGCCGCTCTGGTGCAGCGTGGATCTCCGGGACGGCAACCAGGCGCTGGTCGAGCCGATGGGCCCCGAGCGCAAGCACCGCATGTTCCGCGAGCTGGTGCGCATGGGCTTCAAGGAGATCGAGGTCGGCTTCCCCAGCGCGTCGCAGCCGGACTTCGACTTCGTGCGCCAGATCATCGAGCAGAAGCTGGTCCCGGACGACGTCACGATCCAGGTGCTGACGCAGGCGCGCGCCGAGCTGATCACGCGCACGTTCGAGTCGATCAAGGGGGCGAAGAACGCGATCGTGCACCTCTACAACTCGACCTCCACGCTGCAGCGGCGCGTGGTGTTCAACCTCGACCGCGACGGCATCAAGAAGATCGCGGTCGATGGCACGAAGTTGGTGCGCGAGCTGGCCGCGACGATCCCCGACACGAACGTGCGGCTCGAGTACTCGCCCGAGAGCTACACCGGCACCGAGCTCGACTTTGCCAAGGAGGTCGTGGAGGCGGTGATGGAGACCTGGGGTGCGTCGCCGACGCGCAAGGTGATCATCAACCTTCCGGCCACCGTCGAGATGGCGACGCCGAACATCTACGCCGACTCGATCGAGTGGATGGCGCGCAACGTCAAGAACCGCGACCACTACATCCTGAGCCTGCACCCGCACAACGACCGCGGCACCGGCGTCGCAGCGGCGGAGCTCGGCGTGATGGCCGGCGCCGATCGCGTCGAGGGTACGCTGTTCGGCAACGGCGAGCGCACCGGCAACGTCGACGTCGTGAACCTGGCTCTCAACCTGTTCACGCAGGGCGTCGATCCCGAGCTCGACATCTCGCAGATCAACGAGATGAAGGAGATGGTCGAGTTCTGTAACCGCCTGCCGGTGCATCCGCGTCATCCGTACGTGGGCGAGCTCGTCTACACCGCGTTCTCGGGCTCGCACCAGGACGCGATCAAGAAGGGTATGAAGGCGCGCGCCGACAACCACGACGAGTACTGGGAGGTGCCGTACCTGCCGATCGATCCGGCGGACGTGGGACGCAGCTACGAGGCCGTGATCCGCGTCAACAGCCAGTCGGGCAAGAGCGGCGTCGCGTACGTGCTGGAGCAAGACTTCGGCTTCGTGCTGCCCAAGGAGTTCGCGATCGAGCTCAGCTCGCACGTGCAGCGTGAGGCCGAGCGCCGCGAGGGCGAGGTCTCGCCCAAGGACATCCGCGACATCTTCGAGAACGAGTACGTCAACCGTCGCGACGGCTTCCACGTGGCGCGCCACGAGAGCCGCACCGAAGAGGACGGCGAGCGCCACCTGTTCACGCTCGACGTCGGCGGCAACAAGGGCGTCATCGGCGCCAACGCCAGCGGACCCATCGACGCGTTCATGACCGCGCTGGGCAGCGGGGCGGGCATCACCTTCAGCCTCGACAACTACAGCGAGCACGCGCTCGGCAACGGCCGCGACGCGCGCGCCGTCGCGTACGTCACGCTGTCGGACGAGCACGGCAAGCGCAGCACCGGCGTGGGTGTACACAGCAGCATCGTCACCGCCTCCCTGAGCGCCATCATCAGCGCGCTCAACCGCGCCGGCGCCAAGCCCGTAGTCGGCGTACGCGCCGCCGAGTAGCGATTTTCGCTACTCGTTCGAAATCATCCCGGAACGCGCCCCTGCTAGCCAGTAGGCGATGTCTCTCCGCCGCGCCGTTCCCTACCTCCTGCTGCTAGCCGCCTGCGACGACCCGGCCCCCGAGGCCAGCCTGGACGCGAGTCTCGGCGCGCCGATAGTCGACACCCTCGACGCAGCCGCGGAGCCGCTGGACGCGCAAGACAGCACAGCCCTCGACGCCGCCCCTCACGACGCGCACGTCGCTGCGACGGACGCGCGCGTCGACGCGTCCGTCGCGGACGCGAGCAACGCCGGAGACGCAGGCCCCCTCGACTGCAGCACCCTCGGCCTCACCTACGACAACTACGGCGCCGAGTTCCTCTACCTCTGGTGCAACTTCTGCCACGCCAAGCAGGAACCCACCTTCACCACCCTCGAGTCCGTCCGCCTCTGGGCCCCCGCCATGCGCATCGACACCCTCGACACCCGCAGCATGCCCCCCAGCGGCAACGCCAACTACCTACGCGACGCCCAACGCGCCGAGTTCGCCCGCTGGCTAGACTGCGGCGCCCCCTGATGCGCACCGCCCCTCTCGTGCTAACAGGTGCCCATCTTTCGTCCCGGTCCCCGTAGCTCAGCTGGATAGAGCAGCGGCCTTCTAAGCCGACGGTCGCAGGTTCGAATCCTGCCGGGGACGCTACCGTTCGACTGCTACGCGAAGGGCTCGTAGCAGTCGTAGGTCTCGATCGAGGCGATGCGGCCCTCGCGCGCGGTGATGAACTGCGCGATGCGGGCGGTCAGAATCTGGCCCTCGCGGAACGGGCCGAGCTCGCGCGCGATCACGCCGGTCCAGGTTAGTCGGAGGATCGCGGTGTCGTCGATCTCCAGCGCGGAGAGCACGTCGTAGCGTTGGCTCGCGAGGAGCGCGGCGCCGGACTCTGAGGCTCGCAGCATGCTCGCGCTGTCGACGCGAGCGCCGCGAGGCTTGATCAGGTTGGGGTGCTCGAGCGTGTAGGCGTCGTCGTGGAACAGCGGGCGCAGCTGGGGGCCTTGGTGGCCGGCCTCGAGCGCGGCGTAGAGCGTACGGGCGATCGTCAGGGCGTTGTTCATATGCACAACCCCAGTTGCACAACCATGGTTGTCAATGCCAGAGTCCCAGCGTGAGCGACGTCGACCTGGAAGTTCTGGACCTGCCTACCCTCGCCTTCCTCGCGGGCTCGGCGGCGAACGACTACCTGTTGGCGCGCATCCGTGCCGGTGGACATGCGGAGGTGCGCCTCGCGCATGGCTACGTGTTCCAGTATTTGCTCTCGGGGGCGCGCTCGATCGGCGAGCTGGCGGAGCTGCTCGGGGTAACCCAGCAAGCGGCCTCGAAGTCCGTGCTGGAGCTGGAGGCGATGGGCTACGTGGTGCGCAGCGCGGATGTGCATGACTCGCGGGTACGGCGCGTGGAGCTGAGCACGCAGGGGCGCAAGGTGATCGAGCGCGGACGGGCGGCCCGCGCGTCCCTGCACGCGAAGCTGGAGGGCGAGCTCGGCGAGCGCACGATGAACGCTGCGCGACGCGCGATGATCACGTTGCTCGAGCAGACCGGCGGGGGCCAGGCCGCGCGCAGGCGCCGCGTCCGACCGGCTCGCGAGTAGACGGCGGTGCGCCCGCCACGCTCACGGTACGCGTCTGCAGACCAGATCTTACGTGTTCGCCTCACCATCCGGTGTTGCCTGCGAAATCGAACCGACTCAGTAGGCCAGCTTCCAATGTCGCGTGCGGTCACTCTCTTGTAAGCACCGCATCAGCTTGGTGGAATACGTCGGGTGTCACCATTCGAGGTAGTTTCGGCGCGACGCTCGGTGAGCTCGCGAGGTTGGTCGGAGATCGAGTACCTCGCGGCCGGTCGCCATCGCCTGCGCATGGAGGGCTGGTTCGGACCGAACTGGCTCGCGAGCCTCGGTATGGAGCTGGCGCAGCGCGGGATCTCGATCGAACGCGCGACGGCGCGCCGCAGCAGCGACGCAACCTGGAGCGCAGAGCTCGACCTGCTCGCGTTGCCGCGTGCGGACGACCCACTCGAGCTCGCCTACGTCGAGCTTATCGAGTCGGACGTGATGCAGTCGGTCCATCCGCTGCAGCTCGTACGCTACTCGCTCGAGGAAGCGCGCGACGTGTCCGGTGCCCTGGTGGTCTCGATCGAAGCGGACGACGCGGTGGGCCTGGTCGGCAACTTCCTCGGCCAGCTCGCGATGCTGCTGCTGTTCCCGCTCGAGCTGCACGTCGAGACGCGTGGCGAGCGCGCCTTCGATTCGTTCGTGGTCGGTGCGATGGGCGAGGCGACCAGCACACGCACTCGCGAGTCGCTGGAGAGGCTGCTCAAGCGCGCCTGTGAACCCTACCTGTGATCACACCCACGGGTGGGGGCCGTCGCCGTGCTTTCGCCTGCTGGACGCGGCAGACTCGGACGGTTGGAGGTGATCATGCGTTGGTACTTCGCGCGAGGGATGTCGGCGGCGCTGTTGTGCCTGGGTGTGGGCTGCGCGGCGCATGCCCAGGATGCCGCGCGCACCACCACGCCCGCGAGTGCACCGCCCGCTCCGGCGGCGAGCGCACCCAATCGAGACATCTTGCCCGCACCCCCTCTTCCGCGTGCACAGCGGGTGATCATCCCGGCGCCGCCCCCGGCCGCCGGCGTCCCGCCGAGCTCGCCGCTGGTCGGCGCCAATCCTGAGCCCGTGGCGCCGGGCGGCACCGCCACCGCAGCGCCCGCCACGCCGGCGCCGGGCGTCGCGCCGCCGCTAGCGGCCTTCACGCCGCAGCCGTCGCCGCTGCTCGCGGGCGCGGACAGCAAGCCGCGCGGCGAGAAGCCGACCATGGATCCGTTCGTCCAGGACCTGATCGACGAGTCGCGAGCGCATCGCTCGTCGGGCTGGTCGTTGGGCGGCCCGTACTACGGCGCGGGCTACGGCGGATACGGATACGGCCCGTACTCGGGCTACGCATGGGGTTACCCCCGGCCGTGGGGTTTTGGGTCCGGCTTCGGGCTCGGCTTCTACTCCGGCCGTCGCTACGGCTGGGGCGGCTCGAGCTACGGCTACGGCGGCGGGTACTACGGCGGTTATCGCGGAGGTTACGGCGGTTATCGTGGCGGCTACGGCGGCCATCACGGCGGCTTCGGGGGAGGCCATCACGGCGGTGGGCACGTCATGAGCGGCGGTGGCCGCATGGGTACGGGGCGCCGCTGACGCGCGTCAGCGCCTCGCGACCTGAGGCGCGCGCAGAGAAACCGCGCGCGCCGCCTCCACGCGCAGCGCTCGCTCCCCCGACTCGCTGAGGATCGCGTACAGGCCGTCGGAGCCGGACTCGCGCCACTCGCCGCGGTCGGCCCACTCGCGTACCTGGCGGAGCTGCGCATGCAGGCGCGCCAGCTCGAGCGCGGCGCTGGCCTCGTGCGGGTCCGCTTCTTGTTCGTAGCCGAGCTCGATCCCGTTGCTCTTGCGAGGCGCCTGAATCACGGCTCCACCTCCGACACCCTTCGTTCGTACGCGAGTTCGCGCCCGCCGCGCAAGGTGGTGCACAACGGCGCCGACGCCTCTCGGCGCAGCGACTCGCCGCAGTGACGCGCCTTCCCGCTTCCCGATCGCGGACATGGCCTGTCCTCGAGAGTCGACCCGCGCGTGGCCCGCGCTAGGTCCGGGCGCTTTTCTTCGCTTGCCCCGGTGATCGGGGACACTGTTGCGCGCGAGGAGAGCTCGCGCGATGCCACTACCGCCAACCTGGAAGACGCTGTCGCACCCGCGAGCGCTCGCGTTTGCATGCTGCGTCACCGCCTGTGGCGACGACGACCGCGATGCGCGGACCGCGGACGCGAGCTTCGATGCAGCGCGCCACGAGGACGCCAGCGGAGCGAGCACCGAGCTCGACGCCGCGCGCAGCGACACCCATGCCGACGCCGCCCTCGCGGACGCCGCTGCCGCGCTCGCCGACGCCGCGCCCTCGTTCGCCATGCGCGTCATCAGCAGCGAGCTCGCGTCGCCGTGGGAGCTCACGTTCGGGCACGACGGCGCGCTGTGGGTCAGCGAGCGGACCGGCAAGCGCGTCACGCGCATCGACCCCACGTCGGGCGCGCGCACCACCCTGTTGACGCTCGACGACGCCTACCAAGCTTCCGGCCAGGACGGCGTGCTCGGCCTCGCGATCCAAGCGGGCAGCGACTTCGTCTACCTCGCCTACACCTACGATGCCGACGCCAGCGACGAAGTGCTGCGACGCGCGAAGATCGTTCGCTATCGCTTCGCGACGCAGCTCGTCGAGCCCACCGTCCTGATAGAAGACCTGCCCGCCAGTAGCGATCACAACTCCGGCCGGCTCGCGCTTGCTCCGGACCAGACGCTCGTGTACGCGCTCGGCGATCAGGGCAACAACCAATTCGAGCGCAAGTGCGAGCCGATCCGCGCGCAAGAGCTGCCCACGCAGAGCGAGCTCGACGCGCGCGACTGGAGCCATTACGTCGGCAAGATCCTGCGCCTCGCGCTCGACGGATCGATCCCCGCTGACAACCCCGTGCTGCAGGGCGTGCGCAGCCACGTGTTCAGCTACGGCCACCGCAACGCGCAGGGGCTCGCGTTCGCTGCCGACGGCACCCTCTACGCGAGCGAGCAAGGGCCCAAGAGCGACGACGAGCTGAACCAGATCCGCGCGGGCGGCAACTACGGCTGGCCGTACGTGGCGGGCTTCCGCGACGACCGCGCCTACGCCTACGGCGACTGGTCCGCCGCCCCCGACTGCGGCGCGCTGACGTACAGCGACTACACCTTGCCCGCGAGCGTTCCGCAGCAACCCGAGAGCGCGTGGACGGGCAGCTTCGTGCCGCCGCTACGCACGTTCTTCAGCGTCGACAGCGACTACGACTTCACGTCGTGCAGCATCAGCGCCTACGTCTGCTGGCCCACCATCGCACCGTCCTCGCTCGCGATCTACACGGGAGCGGCCATCCCGCGCTGGAGCGGCTCGTTCCTGCTCACCTCGCTGAAGGACGGCGCCGTGCACCGCGTCGCGGGCGCGAGCGACGAGGTCCTCTTCCGCACCGTCAACCGCTACCGCGATCTCGCGATCGCCAGCGACGGCCGCACCTTCTACGTCGCCACGGACGTGGCCGGAGACACGCGCGCACTCGATGGCAGCCCTAGCGACGCCCTCGCGAACCGCGGCGCGATCCTGGAGTTCCGACTACGCTAAGGCGACGTCGAGACCGTCTCCGGCGGCGTTACCGGCGCGGCGAACGCGATGCGACCTCGCGCCACGTAGTCGCTGACCACGATACTCACATCGAGCACCAGCGAACCGAACGCGAATGTGATCGGAGTGAGCCACCAACGCAGACGCGACTCTTTCGCCCTCATGCCGCCTCACTTGCGAACGGGTTGCGCGTCCACCTCGTGCAGACTGCGCCAGCTCGCGCGTGCATGCACCTCGAAATCGTAGCGAGCATAATGCGGAGAGACGCATGAAGATCGCCTGCGCCGTGCTCGCCGCCGGAGGTTCCACGCGCATGGGCCAGCCCAAGCAGCTGCTCGCGCTGCACGGGCAGCCGCTGATCGTGCGCGTGCTCGAAGCGACCGCGGGCCTCGCGCACGTGGCGGTGGTGCTCGGCGCCAACGCGCAAGCGATCAGCGCCGCGATCCCGGACGTGCACATCCTTCCCAACCCACGTTGGTCGGAGGGCATGGCCACATCGCTACACACGGCCGTGTACTGGGCCCAGCGCCTCGGCGTGGACGCGCTCCTGGTGTGCACGTGCGACCAACCGCTGCTGTCGCGCGCGCACCTCGAGCAGCTCGCGCTGACCGGCACCACCGCAGCCTCGCGCTACAACGGCGCGCTCGGCGTCCCGGCGCTGATCGAGGCGCACCACTTCGCGCAGCTCCTGCGCATCGAGGGCGACCGCGGCGCTGCTTCGCTGTTGCGCAGCGGCATCGCCGTCACCGCGATCGACTGGCCAGACGGGGCCGTGGATCTCGACACGCCCGAAGACGTCGAGCGCATCAACAGTCGAGCGTGACCTCGCGCTCCCAGGCCGAGAGCTGCGACTGGTGCTCGTTCCACTCGGCTTCCTTGAGCTTGCAGTACGCGTCGACGAACGCCGGGCCGAGCGACGTGCGCATCGTCTCGCTCGAGCGCAGCGCGCGGATCGAGTCGAGCAGGTTGGAGGGCAACAGGCCCACCTCGCCCGCGGGTAGCGGCTCGGAGTACATGTTGTTGTCGCGGCGCGGCCCCGGATCACGCTGCTGCGCGAGGCCGTCGAGCCCCGCCGCCAAGACCGCGGCCTGCAGCAGATAGGGGTTGGTCGCACCGTCCGCCAGCCGCAGCTCGAAGCGGTCCGAGTCCGGGATCCGGATCATGTGCGTGCGGTTGTTGCCGGTGTAGCTGATCGTGTTCGGCGACCAGGTCGCGCCCGAGTGCGTGACCGGCGCGTGGATACGCTTGTACGAGTTCACGGTGGGGTTCGTGATCGCGCACAGCGAGGGCGCGTTCGCGAGCAGCCCACCGAGGAACTGATACGCGGTGCGCGAGAGCCCCAGCTCGCCGCCGCGCTCCGCAAACACGTTCTTCTCGCTCGCCCACAGCGAGACGTGCGTGTGGCAGCCATTGCCCGACAGCTCGCGGAACGGCTTGGGCATGAACGTCGCGCGCAGCCCGTGCAGCTCCGCGATCGTCTTCACCATGTACTTGAAGAACGCGTGCCGGTCGGCGGTGGTGAGCGCGTCGGCGTAGGTCCAGTTCATCTCGAACTGCCCATTCGCGTCCTCGTGGTCGTTCTGGTACGGCTCCCAGCCGAGCTTCAGCATCGCGTCGCAGATGGCGGCGATGGTGTCGTAGCGGCGCATCAGCGCCTGCTGGTCGTAGCAGGGCTTGCTCTGCCGGTCGGCGCCGTCACCCAGCGCAGCGCCATCGGGCGTCAGCAGGAAGAACTCGCACTCGACGCCGCACTTGAGCGTGTAGCCGCGCTCCGCGGCGCGCTGGATCTGCCGCGTCAGCACGCGCCGGGGCGCCTGCTCCACGGGCTTGCCGCCCATTACCAGCTCGCCGACCACCCACGCCACCTCGGGCTTCCACGGCAGCTGGATCGCCGTCTCCGGCAGCGCCATCGCCAGCATGTCCGGATCGGCGGGCGTCATGTCGAGCCAGGTGGCGAAGCCCGCGAAGCCCGCGCCCTCGGCGGCGATCTTATCGATCGCCGCGGCCGGCACCAGCTTCGCGCGCTGCGTACCGCGCAGGTCCGTGAACGACACGAGGAAGTAACGGACCCCTCGCTGCTGTGCGAACTCCGACACGCTGTTCAT
>DASUME010000196.1:0-2204 GCA_036277895.1 Polyangiales bacterium | reverse complement strand
CTTCGAAGGTCGCGTTCGTAGCTGTCGAACCAGACGTTGAAGGTCGCCACGCGCAGGCTGTGCAGCCGAATCGGTCCGGCCTCGGGGCGGGCTTCCACCCAGTCTCCGGCACCTTCCGAGTACTCGTACATGCGGGAATCAATTCCCCTGAACCGCGCGCCAGTCCACTCCGAACACACTCAGACACGTGAAAACGCGACCGAAAGGTCCGATCTTTTCCGCATCGTAAGCGGTCCACTGCGCCCGGGTCACCGAAATGATTCGGTTCCCGACGTCAGCTCAGTGCGAGCAGGAGGCGTCGGCGTGGTGGGGGTGGACGGCCGCGTGCCCGAGGCGCGCGCCCAGGAACGAGCTCGCCGCCAGCACCAGTGCACCGAGCACCGCCGTGACCACGCCGTACCAGCGCGGCTCGAGCGCGTGCCCTGCGAGGTAACAGACCAGGCCGATCGCGGTGACGATCAGGAACCGCACGTCGTGATGCCGACGGTATCCCCACACGGCGCCTGCCGTCGCGCTCACGATCACCAGCGCGCTGAGCACGTGATCGACACCCTCGCTGAGCTGGAACGTGGTGGCGCCCAGCACCGGCAGCAGCGCGAGCGCTGCGGGCATCACGAGACAGTGCACCGCGCACGCGAGGCTCAGCCAGCTCGCCGCACGCTCGAGGTGCGACGCGTCGCGCGCGCGCTCGGGCGTATCAAGGGGCGGAACGGGCATCGGGTTAACATGCGGGGACCGCTGGTTGTTTGCAAATCGATTGCAAAATGCATCGTTTCACCAAGGCGTGAAGTGAAGCAGCGCTGCTGCGATGGCCACGAATCATGCTAGTTCGCAGCAGCTAGATGCAGGCGAGTTGCAAAATGGCGCTGGCTCTCGCGCTGCTGCTCGCAGCGTCGTCGGCGCGCGCACAGAATGACGCCGGGGCGGCTGTCGACGCTTCCTCGTTCGATGCAAGCGTGTTGCATCCGCCGCGTGTGCTGGAGAGCCCGCCGCCGCTCTATCCGGTCGCACACCTGGAGCACGGCGAGCACCCGACGGTGGTGTTGAAGATCACGGTCCTCGCAGACGGCAGCCTCGCGGACGTGAACGTCGAGCACACGGCAGGCGAGGACTTCGACGGCGCGGCGATCGAGGCCGTGCGGCGCTGGCGCTTCTCGCCGGGCATGCGCGGCGAGCAACCGATCGCGAGCCGCATCGCGGTGGCCGTGCACTTCGAGCTGCCGGAGCTGGCGACGGTGGAGATCGGTGCCGTGACGCAGGTGGGCGCGGTGACGGAGGCCGAGCCGATGACGCCACACCGCCACGAGGAAGGCCTCGCGGACGAAGTGGAGGCTGTGGCGACGGTGAAGGCGGAGGCGCGCTCCGAGGCGCGCGGCAACAACGACTACCGGCTCGATCGCAAGCTGCTCGAGGCGGCGCCCCACGCGGATGCGGCCGACTTGCTCAAGGGCGCGCCGGGTATGGTGGTGACGCGCATCGAGGGCGACGCGGTGGGGCATCGCCTGATGCTGCGCGGCTTCGACGCCGATCACGGCCAGGACATCGAGCTCTCGGTCGACGGCGTGCCCGTGAACCAGCCCTCGCACATCCATGGCCAGGGCTATGCGGATCTCGGCTTCGTGATCCCGGAGACGGTGCGCAGCCTGCGTGTGGTCGAGGGCGTGTACGATCCCGCGCAGGGCGACTTCGCGGTCGCCGGCAGCGCGGACTTCGAGCTCGGCGTGGAGCAGCGCGGCGCGCGCGTCTCGACCTCTTACGGGCGCTTTCATACTTACCGCGAGCTCGCCGTGTGGGCGCCCGAGGGGCAACCCAACGAGACCTTCGCCGCAGTGCAGTTCCGCAAGACGCGCGGCTTCGGGCAGAACCGCGCCGCTACAACGGGCTCCGTCGTTGCGCAGGGAGCCTTCGGCACCAGCAAGCTGCGCCTGATCCTGCACGGCTCCGCCTACGCGGCGCGCGCCGACACCGCGAACGTGCTGCGTCGCGATGACATCGACGCCGGGCGCGTGGGCTTCTACGACGTCTATCCGTACCCGACCGCGGAGGCGCAGAACGGCGCGTCGTTGCGCGCGCAGCTGAGCGCGAAGCTGCGCTGGCGCGGCGACGACGGAGCCAACGGCGAGCTGTCGCTGTTCAGCGTGTTCAACGACTTCAGGCTGCTCGCGAACTACACCGGCTTCACGCAGCGCTCGCAGATCGAGCCG
>DASUME010000195.1:0-4557 GCA_036277895.1 Polyangiales bacterium | reverse complement strand
CGCGCGATCGCGAGTCCGAGCAGCACCACCAGCGTCATCGCGTCGCTGCCGCCGTTGTAGCTGCCCCGAAAGCGCGCGGCCTGCAGCAGGGCCAGCGCGAGCGCGGCCCACGGGAACCACGCGCAGGGGGTCAGCAAGGCGAGCGCGAGCACACCTTGCAGCGCGATCAGCCAGGGCCAGGCCCGATCGTCGAAATGCACTCCGTACTCGCGGCGCACGATCCCCCACGGTAACAACACGGCGAGCTCGCGCCGCACCCGCCAGTGCTCGAGCGCCTGCAGCAGCCACGAGAACGCGAGCAGGCGTGCGGTCCAGTCGACGGCCTCGTTCAAAGCGGGCCCTTCTGATACCAGGGCGAGCTCAGGAGCGTCTGCGCGCGGTCGCGGATCTCGAAGCGATAGGCGCCCTGGACGCCCTGCGCCGCGAGGTTCCGAACGAGCAGGTAGGAGGTGAGCTGCTCCGGGTTCACGGAGTCCTCGGCGAGCTCGAGCAGAAGTCGCTCGAGCGTGCTGTAGAGCAGCAGGCTCAGGTTGCCGCGCGGGTTGAGGAACGTGCCGTGCTGGTGCGGGAAGTCCACCTCGCGCCAGCTGCCGGCGCTCTCGACCCACAGCGCGAGCGGCGCCGCGACGGAGTCGAAGAAGCGCCACGACGGCAACAGGACGCGCAGCCAGCTCCAGCCGTTCACGCGGCTACCTTACGGTGGCGGCGTCCACGCGGTCGAGATACGCGCTGAGCGTGGCGCGCTGGGCGACCTTCGCGGCGACCTCGGGCGTGAAGGGTGCGCGCAAGGTGTGCAGCTGCGCAAACAGCCCGAGGTCCGCCACCGACAGCGCGTCGCCCATCCAGAACCCCTGCGCCGGCGCGCGCGCATCGAGGCCGTCGAGCACCTTGTCCAGGCGCGCGAAGCAGTCCGCGAGGCCACTGCGCGTGAAGTCGCGCGCGACCAGGTTGGCCTTGATGCCGCGGCGCACGAAGCTCGCGAGCGCTGCGCGCAGCGCCACCGGAACCGCGCCGAACATCGCCGGTCTCAGTCTCCTCCAGCTCGCCTCGTCTTCCCAGCGCGAGGCGAGGGCGTAGGGGTAGAGCGCGCTGTCTGCGAGCTCCTCCCACAGCCAAGCCTCGCTGCGTGCGCGCGCATCGAGCTGCGCCGTGAACACGCCGGGCGCGAGCTCGCCTTCGATGCGCTGCAGGATCGCGCTCGAGTCCGCCAGCACGTGCTCGCCGATGTGCAGCACAGGCAGCTGACCTCGCGGCGTCTTCAGCGGCAGCGAGATCAGCGGAAGGTGCTGCTGCGTGAAGGGCAGCTTCGCGAAGCGCAGCGCGCGCACGACCTTGAGCACGAATGGAGAGAGAGAGTCCCAGCCCTCGAGCGGGGAGGGCGGGAAGTCGAGCAGGGTGAGTGGGGGCGACATGCGCCCCAGCGTGTCACGTGCTCAGGCGGTGATCTCGCCAGGATCCGGAGGCTTCGCCGCGCCGTTCGTCTTCTTGGTGATCTCGGCCTTCTTCTCGTTGGCGCGCGCCTTGGCGGCGCTGAGGATCTCGCTCAGGGCGAGCACCCACGCATCGCGCACCTTGGTCGCCGCGCTGACGGTGGCGGCGATGGGCAGCGCGACCCCGAGCAACACGGGATCCTTGCCGGTCGCCGCTGAGCCCTTGGACTTCTCACTGGAGACAGCTTCGGTTTGCATGCGTTCCTCCTCGGGGTCGAAGTGCGCGGTTCCTCCGCGCGCGAGCCGATTGACGACACCGAGGAGCCGTCCTCGGCGCTCCTACTCTTGCCTTGTGGCTTACTCTACCGATCGAATGCGCACGTTCAACGCGTAGTTGACGATGATCGCAGCAAGCGATGTTCAGAGTGTTTGCACGCACGCGGTGATCACGTTCGTTCATCGCGACGACAGCGGCGCGAAGCATCTGAGCGTGTGTCGCTGCGGACGTCACCACGATGGGACAGCGCGAGAACGTTGAACCGTGGGCGCTTCGCGCTAAGCGTGCGTCCATGGTTCGTTTCGATCTCGCGCATCCCACGTTGCGACTCGGCCTCGTGCTCGCAGAGTCCGTTCGCTTCGAGCCCTCGAGCGAGGCGCTCGTGCAAGAGCTCGAGGCCGCCGAAGCGCGCGTGCGCGCAGACGTGTCAGCGTTCCCCGAAGCCGTGCGCGCGACGATGCGCGACGTGCTGCGCGTGGGTGGCTACAAGCCCACCGGCCGCGGCAAGCCCGCCTCCGAGCTGCTGCTCGCGATGGCGCAGAAGGAGGGCCTGCCGCGCATCGGCAACCTGGTCGAGATCAACAACCTCACGTCGCTGGAGAGCGCGTTCCCGATCTCGATCTTCGATCTCGAGCTGCTCGGCAGCGATCCGCGAGTGCGCTTCGGGCGCGCAGACGAGAGCTACGTCTTCAACCACGCCGGCCACGCGATGGAGCTAGAGGGCCTGCCCGTGATGTGCCGCGCCTCCGGCGAGCCCGCGGGCAACGCCGTACGCGACTCGATGCAGACGAAGGTGAACGCGAGCACGCAGCGCGTGCTGGTCGTGCTGTGGGGCGCCCGCAGCCTGATCACCGAGCTCAGCGCCGCCAGCGAACGCGTGGCCTCGCTGCTGCACACGCACGCGAGCGCCCCTGGCGTCGAGGTCGAGTTCGCGATGCCTCCGTGATTCGACGAGCACGCGACCAAGCTTCCCCCGCCGAGCACGCGGCAAGGCGCCCCGGCCTTCGTCTGGAGATTCAAGCTGTAGCTCCGGCTGTCGTGATACGACTCGCTACTGCCACAGGTCTTCGTCTTGTCGTGTATAGGACGAGTACGCCAGGTCGTTGCTGCGCAAGCAGCTAGCGGATGAGATCCGAATGCACATGCGGCACAGCGCGGCATTGCCTTGCAGAAGCTCCCAGTGCGCAGTCGCGAACGTGGGATGCAGCTGCGCATCACACCGGACGACCTGCTTGCCGTGCACGAGCTTCTCCACGGCAGCGCCGTCGTCGAGATGGCGCACCACCGGATGCGCGGCACGCCACGACTGATAGGCCGATGTCTTCATCAGGTAGAGAGTGGCCGCCTGCCCCGGGCTCCCGAGCACGACCCGCCCGCCCTCTTTGATGACGGTTATCGTCGAGCTAGGGATGTCACCCCATGAGGAGCGTTCCCCCGGATACACGAACATCACGTAGCCGGGGGCCGCCTTCAGCTTGTTCACTCTGAAGTCGACCGTAGGAGGCCGGGCGCCATGAGCTACGCCGATGAGTGAGCCTGTGAGAGCGACGCACAAGCCGAGCCGGAGGAGCATCCATGTTGCTCGCGAAAGGTCCACACCGATATGGCGGTTGTAGCTCCGAAAGGGACGCTCCGCAGCTAGCAGCCGGGCCTTCGGACACCCGTGGCGCCAACTCGACGAGACGGTGTTAGTCGCGGAGGTCGAGCAGCTGCGCGCTGTACAGGCCCAGCAGTCGTTGCCGGTGGAGCTTGCGAAGACCGCCGAGAGCGTCACCTGGCGTCCCGATCGTCGACGCGGGTGCCAGGCGCTGATCAGCTGAGGATGCGTGGGCTCGCGGCGCTGGTGGCTTGCACCAGCTTGCCGTGGGCGGCGATCACCTGTTGCTTGAGGCTCTGCACGTCGCGCGCGACCTCGGGCCAGTCGCCGGTGTCTGCGTCGCGTGCGATCTGATCGGCGTCCTTGATGATCGTCGTCATGCGATCGCCGAGCTGCTCCAGCGAGCGGATCAGTGCGCCGCCCTGATCGCCCTGCTTGCTCTCGGAGAGCGCTTCGAGCGCGGGCTCGCTGGTCTCGCGGGCGCGTACGCCGAGTGCTGCCACGCGCTCGATCAGCGTGGAGAACTCGACCGCGCGCGTCTCGAGGGCGCGCGCGGCGCCGAGCGTTTGCTCCATCGCCTGCTGTTGCCTGTCGCGCGCGCCGTTCATCGCCTCCAGCAGCGAGCGCAAACGCAGGCCGAGCGCCTGCTCGCACTCGGTCGACTCGCTGAGTAGCTTCTGCGTACGCGCGAGTGTCTTCTGCGAACGCACGGGGTTGCGGCTCAGCTCGGCGGCGATCTTCTCGTAGCGCGCCAGCTCACGCTCGAAGTCGGCCGCGGCGCTGGTGAGCGGGCCGGGGGGCGTAGACGTTTGACCCATGATGCGGGACATAGTGCACGAAGGGCGGCCCTGGTCACCACTATGCGCCGCGGCAGTTGTTTCCAGCCGGGTCCGTCGGGCCCTGCCGCGCAGAAATCGGTGCGCGCATGGCTGTGTGCGTATACGCGACAGCAGCGAGAATGCACTGTTTTCTGGGCAGGCCCCCGTGGTTTGCGCACGAAACTTCGCGAGCGTCAACACCGGATCGCGGGCTTTCATTGACGTAACCGATCCGGCTTTTCTATGCTCGTTACAGACCCCCGGAGCGATCGTCGCGAATTTCTTCGCGGCGCTTCGGGGTGAAGTGAGGAGCACGGGTGTCGGCGTTGGGTAGTTGGGTGCTTGGCAAGCTTGTCTTGGTCTCGTGTGCGGTCCTGCTCACGTGGCTCTGCGCCCAGACTTGTGCGGCCCAGTACAACGACACGCTGCCCGTGT
>DASUME010000194.1:0-4415 GCA_036277895.1 Polyangiales bacterium | reverse complement strand
CGATGCTGCGCGCCGGCGGGAGCCTCACTCCACGCCGCGAGCTCCTCGCGGAGACGTTCGCGAATCGCAAGCCAGTCGAACTCGAGCTCGTTCTCTCTCCACGCGATGGCGCGCGTCCACCGTGCCCACCCAGTGGGCGAGAGAACGGCGTCGAGCTCTGCCGGGGAGGTGAACCGATGAAGCTCGCGCTGCCTCACGCGCGCGGAACCCGCGTCACGCTCGCTGTGGACCAGGAGTACCTGGCCGCGCTTTCGTCGTACGAAGCTCATTTGTAGTGCGCACTTTTGCAAGCGAGCACTACGGTGTCAAGCGACGTGATCTTCGCTCGACTGCGCCGCGCCCGAAGCAGGTTCCGCCACGCGCTCCCTCGCAGACGCTGGCGGAACGTCGAACAGGATCGCAGCGGCGGCGTAGAACGCGACGTACGAGGCCTCGTTTCCGAAATAGTCCGTCGCGCTGTACTCGGTTTCCCCGAGCAGCTCAGCCGCCGGCTCCGGTCGTCCGTCGGCGGGCTCGCGGTACGTGCTGATCCAGGGAGGACGAGCCAACCAGGTGACGTCGTCCGCTTGTTTCCAGTCCACATGGAGCTCGACCGGCAACCTGCTCTCGAGGCTCGAGCCCTTCAGACGTTTCTGCGCGAAGAGCTTCTTCTCGCGCGCGTTTGGGTCGCGGTGGAGGCGCCAGCTGTCACCGCCGCATGTCTCGAAGACGTACGGGACGACGCGAGGAGCGAGGCCTGCACGCTCCAGGGCGACGGCGACCTGCCGGTCTCGCCCTTTGAGGTTGTCGAGCAGGCGCTCGAGCCCCGGGAGCGTTTGCTCGCTCGTGGGCACGGCATAGAGGTGCATGCAGGGCATCCCGAGCCTCCCGCCGCCCGAGAGGAACTCCGGGTCCGCCAGTGCTGCAACGAGGGCCGTCGTGAACGCAGCTTCGGCTTTGCCCGACTGGGTGGTTCTCGCCGCCCGCGAGTCAGGCGCGTGCCACAGCTCGTACGTCAGCGTCAACTCGGCGGTCGACGTCACCGAAGAATGCGGCCCAGCGAATGCGTCGCCCTTCTTCCTCTCCTCGCAGGCTGTACGAGCGCCCCGCCCAGTCGAACGTCGCACGCGACTCCTGCTCGACGATCAGCCGCCCACCGTCGAAGCTCAGTGGCAGACACACGACCAGCGTTCCGAAGACCCTGGGCTCGCGCGGCGTGTCCTTGTGAGCCACGAAGTGGCCACCGCGCTCATAGATGTTGAGCGAGTGAAGCTCGGCGAGCGGCGGCGCTGCGTCGTGAGGACAGAGCGCCTGGTGAACTTGGCCGAGGATCTCGTGAAGCGCTTTGTCGAACCCTTCGACGGCGAGTGCCCCGTCGCGTGCGTAGAGCTGTCGTCCTGCCCGCACGCGGACGTCCGTACGGGTCTCCGCGCCATCCCCGAACGCCGCCGGAACACACCACGCGCGAAGCTTTCTGTCTACCTGGCTCGGGCGGAAGCCGTTGCGCTCGACGATTTCGAGCTTCTTTGCGCCGGGACCGCGGAGCACGAGCGGCGCAGCCAGCTGGGCGTCTCCGCCGCAGGCGAAGAGGGCGTCGAGCGACTTCGCACGCTGCATCAGGGTCGCGAGTATCGTCTTGGTCGTGGCGTTCGTTGGGGGGCGTGGAGCTTTCATGGCGGTCCGTCGGTGGTGAGCAGCCGGTTCTGCGTGCGAATGCCGACTCTACGTCGACTCGGGGAGGAGGGCGAGGTCACCATGCCATCGAGCTGCGCCGTCAGGCTCGGGTGCCACTGCTCGTCGGTGTCGGACGAAGCGGCTGTCGAGCAGGGTGCTGCGGGTCGACATGAAATGCTACCGAGCCAGTTCCGTTGCGGTGCCCGCACGAGAGCACGCAGACACCTGACGCACCAAGAGTCCCTGGTGGAGTTTGCGATGCATGCGGCGATGTCTTCTCTGGCGGTTCTGCTACTTACGGGACTGATCGGACGGCCACTCGGAGAGGTGAGCGTGCCAGCAGAACGTGCGGTCGAAGCGGGGCATCGCAACCGTCGCTAGTCGCGCTGCGTACTGAGTGTCTGCGGATTGAGGTCGCGGAGTTACGTCGAGCTCACCGGGCAAATTGGTCGCGGCATCGGGAGGAATCGCTTGCTGTCGACTCGCCGTCGGTGAGGCAATTGAGGGACACGCTGTTCACGGAACGGGAGATCGTCGTTGGAACCTGCTGTCTTGGTTGCTTGTGTGATTGGTTGTATCTTGGTCGCGGCTGTGGTCGCACTCTGGTTTCGGATCGGCTCGAGCGTGGGTGGCGGCGCAGGACCGGACCGCGAGCAGACGGCGACGCTGCGGTCTCAGCTGGACGCTGCGCAGCAAGCAGGGCGCATGCTCGATTCGCAGCTCACCGCCGTTCGCGCTGAGCGCGACACGGCGACGAAGCAGTGGAACGACGAGCGCGCGCAGGGCGAAGCGAAGCTCGAGGCCCTGCGGCGCGAGGCACGCCAAGAAGCCGCACAGCTGCGCGAGGCGAAGGAAGCCACGGAGCGGAACCTTGCGGCGCTCGCTAGCACGCTGCAGGGCGCTCAAATCAAGGCAGAGCACGTGGCGCGTTCCGCGGACGAGCATCGAGCGTCACTCGGGCGTGTCGAGGACGAGTTGAAGGCGATGGCCGCGGCGCAAGGTCAGCTTCGCGAGCAGAACGCTGCGCGTGAACAGGAGCTCGTTAGTTTGCGGCGGGTGGAAGCGGAGCTGCTCGAGCTACGGCGAGAGAATGAGGGGCTGCGGACTCAGGATAAAGCCTCGGGCGAGCGCGTGGCGACGGTGGAGGCGAAGTTGGTGCGGCTGGACGCGGTGCAACGAGACCTTGCTGAGAGCATCACTGCGCACGACACGTTACGCACGCAGCTTGCCAGCGCCAGAGAGCAGCAAGCCTCGCTCTCGCAGCAGCTCAACGAGCTGCAGAAGCGGGAGCGTGAGCTCCAAGGCCTACGAGCTGAACCTGCAGCGCTGAATCAGCAGCTGGTGGAGCGCAGTGAGCGCGTTGTGGCGGTGGAGGCACAACTCGACCTGGAGCGGAAGAGCACAGACGACAAGCTGCGCATGCAGCGCGATCTGCACGCGGAGCTCGAGGCGAAGTTCAGCGGCTTGGCTGCACAGGTGCTGGAGAGGAACTCGGAGAAGTTCGAGGTCCAGACGAAGACGCGCTTGAACGAGATGACCGAAGCGCTCGGCAAGCAGGTAAAGGAGCTGCAGCTCAAGGTCGAGCAGACACATAGTCAGGACGCGCAGGACCGCGTCGCGCTGCGGACGGAGCTGCAGAACATGGTCGAGGCCAGTCGTCGCATCGATGAGGATGCAGTGAACCTCACTCGTGCGCTTACCATGGACCGCAAGGCGCAGGGAGCTTGGGGTGAGCTCGTCCTCGAGCGCATTCTCGAGCAATGCGGACTTCGCGAGGGAACGGAGTACGAGAAACAGGTTGTTCTCACCAACGACGATGACCAGAAGTTGCGACCCGATGTCGTGGTGAGGCTGCCCGGCAATCGCTCTGTGGTCGTAGACGCGAAGGTGTCGCTGGTGGCCTACAACGAGAGCGTCTGCGCGAAGGACGAGTGGACGGCACAGGAGGCGCTCGCGCGACACGTCGCTTCGATCCGCAACCACGTGCGAGGGCTGTCTGAGAAGGACTACTGGCGTCTCAACGGGTTGGACACGGGAGACTACGTGCTCATGTTCCTTCCGATTGAATCGGCCTTCGCGGATGCCGTTCGAGCGGCTCCGGACCTCTTCGAGGAAGCCTTCCGAAACCAGATCATCCTCACGTCACCGACCACGCTGCTTGCGACGCTTCGAACCATCGAGCACACGTGGCGCGTGGAGCGGCAGAACGCCACCGCGCGCACGATCGTCGAACAGGCGGGCAAGCTCTACGACAAGCTCGCCGGCTTCGTGGTTGACCTCGAGAAGGTGGGGGCGAGCTTGAATGCGGCACAGCGCTCGTACGAGGGAGCGCTCAACAAGTTCAGCACCGGCAAGGGCAACCTCGTCGGCCAGGCGGACCGGCTCAAGCAGCTCGGCTTGAAGCTGAAGAAGACGCTGCCCGCGGAGCTGGTAGACCAAGCTCGCATCGGCGAGGTCGCGCTTCCCGGCGAGAACGACAACGATGCGGCGGACGCGACGCCGGACGAGATCGACGCGGCATGACCTCTGCCGCACTGCAACCTCCTTGAACGCTGCGATCCAAACGCCGCCTGAGCTGAGCCCTATCGCGCCGATGAAGCACGTAGGGAAAAGGGAGCGACTACACGCATCACGAGCTCGCTTCAAGGCGGTGCGGAGTGGGCCGTTCAGAGCATGCTGGACCCGCGCGCCCATGCGCCCGAAACCGGAGCCGCTTGCTTGCGGCGCGCAAGACGTGTACCTCGTTGGCCGGTTCAGGTGTA
>DASUME010000193.1:0-3662 GCA_036277895.1 Polyangiales bacterium | reverse complement strand
GGACGGGGCCTTGGAGCTGCTGCGGCGCGCGCACGACGCGTCGCCGCTGACCCGGATCCGGACCGCATACATGCGCGACGGCTTCGCGCAGCTGGTCAATGCACCGCCCGGTCCACCCAACCGCGCCACCGTCGCGGTCGGACACGGCGTGCTCGGGTTCACCAACATGCGCTAGAGTTCCCGCCGGAGGCTGTATGTCCCCGGACGCATGGAACGGCGGCAGCGTCGCAGCCAGCAACGCGCAGCGGGTGGTGGCGTTCGCACGCGAGCGCGGCATCGACATCGCGGAGCCCGCGCCATTTGCGATGGCGTCCCTGAGCCGTGTCTCCAGCGCGCGCATGCACGGCATCTGGGCAGAGCTGGCCGCTTCCAGCGGTAAGCCCGAGCTCGCGATCGCGCTGGCCGAGCACTCGCGCCTCGAAGACCTGCAGCTGCTCGGCTTCGCGCTGGTGACTGCGCCCACGTTCGCCGACGCACTACGCTCGTTCGTGCGCTACAGCGCGCTGCTCAACGACAGCGGTCGCTACGAGCTCACGATCGAGCGCCAGACGCTGCGCATGCGCTGGCATGCCGCCGAAGCTCCCGAGCTCGGCGTGCGGCTCAGCCGCGAGACGGCGTTCGCGCAGCTGGTCGGCGGCGTTCGCCAGCTGTGCGGCGACTGCGATCCACTTCGCGTGCGCTTTCGTCACGAGGCTCCGGCGCATACCCGCGCACACCGCTCGTTCTTCGGTTGCGAGGTGGAGTTCGCCGCACCCTTCGACGAGGTGCTGCTCCCGCGCGCGCTCGCCGACGCGCAGCCCTCGTGCGCGAACCCGCAGCTGTGGGCATACCTGTGCGCAGAGGCCGATCAGCTGCTGTGCGAGCTGACGCCGCGCTCGCTCGAAGCGCGCGTCCGCGAGCAGATCGCCCATGCACTCGCCGCGCAGCGCGCTCCGTCGCTGCGCGAGGTCGCGGCATCCCTGGGCACCAGCGAGCGTACGCTGCGCCGCGCGCTCGCGAATCAACGCAGCTTTCGTCAGCTGGTCGACGATGCGCGCAAGCAGCGCGCGGCCACGTACCTCGAGCGCGCCGAGCTCTCCCTCGGTGCCGTCGCGTACGAATGCGGCTTCGCCGACGCGAGCGCGTTCACGCATGCGTGCGTGCGCTGGTTCGGATGTTCGCCCTCGGCCCTGCGCACGGCGACCTCGCCTGGTGCGAAGGCTGGCCCGTGAACGACGAGCCGTACCTTACGCGGCGACCACGCCAGTGGCGGGCGGGACGACCGAGGGGGACATGGGCATGCAGTTGCGCAGGTCGCCGAAGGCGCAGCGGATGGCGGCGTAGGGGTCGTCGCCGGTGGCCTTGGCCTTCACGGCGTCGCCGCGGCGGTTCAGCTCGATCGATAGGTGCGCGCAGTAGCGCAGCTGCGTGGTCGAGCCGGAGGGAGCGCGTTCGATCAGGATGTTGCACTGCACGGTCTCGGGCCAACGGGTGTGCAGGTCCTCGAGCTGCTTGAGCGCGAAGTCGAGCACGCCCCGGTCGGGAGCCGTCTCTCGCCACCTGATGTACAAACCGTCGGAAGCCACGAGTTACCTCGAGTCTGCGCCCACCGTGGGCACCCATCCCTAAGCAGGATGCAGGCCAAGCTGGTAGGCACGCTCGAGTTTACGAAAGCACAATTGAATTTCTTCCGTTCGGCGTACCCCGACGGGGCCACATTGCCACAGCGCCCCAACCTACATGGGCAACTTGGGGCAGCGCTGGCGCGATGTCGCCGTGCTCTGGCACGGCCTGGCGCAGGCCCTCAACGAGCACGGCCCCCGCGCGAGACTGCGCAGGGGCCGTTCGTTCAAGAGCCGCGACGAGCTCAACCGAACTGGAAGTGCTCCTTGTCGAGCTGCATCGTGGTGCGCGTCGGCGCCAGCGCCTGCTCGGCGTGAGCCTTCGCGCGCGGCAGCAGGCGATCGAAGTAGAACTCCGCCGTCTGGATCTTCGCGCGGTAGAACTCGGGCGACTCGTTGCCGCCCTTCTCCAGCTTCTCGAACGCCACTGCCGCCATGCGCGCCCAGTAGAACGCGAGCGAGACGAAGCCCGAGAACATCAGGAAGTCGACCGACGCCGAGCTGACGATGTCGCGGTCCTTGGTGGCGGTCAGCATGATGCGCACGGTCATGTAGTTCCACTGCGCGCAGTACTTGGTCAGCTGCCAGAGGAACGGCAGCATCTCCTTGCTGCGCGCGTGCTGCGCACAGAACTTCAGGATCTTGCCCGTGAACTCCTGGACCGCCTTGCCCTTGGTCATCAGCAGGACCTTACGGCCGAGCAGGTCGAGCGCCTGGATGCCGGTCGTGCCCTCGTAGAGCGAGGAGATGCGCGCGTCGCGCACGATCTGCTCTATACCGTGTTCCTTGATGTAGCCGTGGCCGCCGAAGACCTGCATGCCCAGGTTCGCGGCCTCGTTGCCCATCTCGGTGAGGAAGCCCTTCAGGATGGGCGTGTAGAAGCCGAGCTTGTCGTCCCAGTACGCGCGCTTCTCGTCGTCGTTGGCGAGGATCGCCTCGGTCATGTGGTCGGCGTACTTGCCCGCGTCGTAGAGCATCGCGCGGCCACCCTCGGCGATCGCCTTCTGGGTGAGCAGCATGCGCCGCACGTCGGCGTGGTGGATCAGCGCGTCGGCGACCTTCTCGGGCTCCTTCTTGCCGCTCAGCGCGCGCATCGAGCGGCGCTCCTTCGCGTACTCCAGCGCGCCCTGATACGACAGCTCGGCCGCGCCCACGCCCTGGAGCGCGGTGCCGATGCGCGCCGTGTTCATGAACGTGAACATGCACTCGAGGCCCTTGTTCTCCGGGCCGATCATCCAGCCTATCGAGTCTTCGAAGTTGATCACGCAGGTCGCGCTGCCCTTGATGCCCATCTTGTGCTCGAGTGAGCCGCAGCTGACGTGGTTGTACTCGCCCTTCTTGCCGTCGGCGTCGGGCAGGAACTTCGAGACCAGGAACAGCGAGATGCCCTTGGTGCCCTTGGGTGCGCCCGGCAGCCGCGCCAGCACGATATGGACGATGTTCTCGGCCATGTCGTGATCGCCGGACGAGATGAAGATCTTGGTGCCGGTGAGCTTGTAGCGGCCGTCGCTGAGCGGCTCCGCCCTGGAGCTGACCTGGCCGAGGTCCGTGCCGCACTGCGGCTCGGTCAGGCACATCGTGCCCGCCCAGCTGCCGTCGGTCAGCTTCGGCATGTAGACGTCCTTCAGCTCCTGCGGCGCGTGCAGGATGATGGTGTTCATCGCTCCCAGCGACAGGCCCGGGTACATCGAGAACGACCAGTTCGCCGTGCCCATCATCTCTTGCTTGAACATGCCCATCGTCATGGGCAGACCCTGGCCGCCCCACTCGGCCGGGTGCGAGAGCCCCTGCCAGCCGCCCGCACAGAACTGCTCGTACGCCTGCTTGAAGCCCCTGGGCGTGACCACCTCACCGTCGACGAGCTGACAGCCGTCGGCGTCACCCTGCTGGTTGAGCGGCGCGAGCACCTCCTCACAGAAGCTCGCGCACTCGCTGAGGATGGCCTCGACCATGTCCGGCGTGGCCTCGGCGCCGCTCTTCAGCCTGGCGTAGTGCTCGGGATAATCGTGCACCTCGTTGATCAGAAACTTCATGTCTCGCAGCGGCGCCTTGTACTGGGGC
>DASUME010000192.1:0-9772 GCA_036277895.1 Polyangiales bacterium | reverse complement strand
GCCCTCGGCCTGGCTGCCCGTGCTGGCGGCAAAGTAGAACAGGCTGAACGCCATCGGCGCGGCCGACACCACGGGGCCCTTGCTGAGCGAGGCGCGATCGAGCTCCCCTTGCAGCACGACCTCGAAGCCGCGCGCGAGCGTCCAGAACAGCTCCAGCACCGAGATGTCGAACGAGATGCTGGTGACGGCCAGCCAGCGGCCCGGCTCCACCCCGAGCGCGCGATCCATGCCCGCGAAGAAGTTGAGCACGTTGCCGTGCTGCACCATCACGCCCTTGGGGCGACCCGTGGAGCCCGAGGTGAAGATCACGTACGCGAGGTGCTCGGGGCGTACGGGTACGTCGGGCGTGCCGTCCGGACCCTCGCGCAGGGTCTCGATCGCGAGCTTCTCCGGACCCGGCAGCTGCCCCGCCAGGCTGCCCTGCGTCAGCACGAGCCTGGCGTTGGCGTCCTCCAGCATCAGCGCGATGCGGTCGCGCGGATACGCAGGGTCGAGCGGCACGTACGCGCCGCCGGCCTTGAGGATCGCGAGCAGGCCGATCACCATCTCGAGCGAGCGCTCGATGCACAGCCCCACCAGCACGTCCGGGCCCACGCCGCGTGCACGTAGCGCGTGGGCCACGCCGTTGGCGCGGCGATCGAGCTCGCGGTAGCTGAGCGTGTCGCCGCGATGGCGCAGCGCGATCGCGTCCGGCGTGCGCGCCACCTGGGCCGCGAAGGCCTGGTGCACGCAGAGCTCGCGCGGGTAGTCGACGCGCGTGTCCTGCCAGCGCTCGGTCAGCAGCGCACGCTCCTCCGCCGGCAGCAGCGGCAGCTCCGCGAGCGGCGTCTCCGGCCTGGCCAACGCGCTCGCGAGCAGCAGCTCGAAGCGTGCGATCAGGCGCTCGACCCAGGCGCTCGGCGCGCGCGCGGGATCGAAGATCCAGCTGAGCCGCTCGGGGCTCACCGCGAGCGTGATCGCGGCGCCCTCGGCCAGCTGCTCGCGGCCGTCGAAGCGCAGCGCGATCGGCAGCACGAGCGGCGGGCGCTCGCGCAGCGCGGCGTAGCGCTGGCGCACGTCGCGCGCGCAGGTCTTGCGTCGCGTCTGCTCGAGCAGCTCCTTGGCGACCGCGTCGCGCACCGACGCGAACGAGCGTGTGGCCGCGTCCTCGTCGAGGTGGAGCGGCGTCACGCCGAGATAGAAGAGCGACAGCTCGGCGGGGACCTCACGCTGCACGCCGAGATCGAATGCGCCGCCTTCGCTGCAGCGCATGATCAGGGTCGCCAGCACCGTCGCGACGTCGGCCTCGCCCACCGGGGTCCAGGGGCGCGTGCGCAGCTCGACGTTGTCGCCGCCGTGGCTGCCGAGCTGCCCGATGCGCGGCGGCTCGCTGCGCGCGAGGCGCTGCACCCAGAAGCGCTCGTGGCGCGTGACCTCGGCATCGAACGTGACCGCCGAGCCCTCGAAGCTCGGCAGCACGTTGCCCTCACGGAGCAGCTCGCGCAGCGACGCGGCCGTGAGCGGCTCGCCTTCGAGCGTGCGCACGTCGCCGAACGCGAGCGCCCCTTCCGGGCTCGCCAGCTGGATGCTGCCGTCGCCGATCTGCAGTACGGTGCCAGCGGCCGCTGCGACCGGGCCCACGACGCGCGCCTCGGAGACGGTCACCGCAGCGTGCCCGAGCCAGAGCTTGGGCTTCGCCATCCAGTTGTCGTCAGGGCCATGATCGAGCGCGCGCACCAGGCGCTGGGTGACTGCCGCGGGCTGCGCGGGATCGATCAGCGCCAGGTTGGGCCGCTCCGAGCGCAGGTGGAAGCTGCGTTCGCCCTGCTGCGGCTGCGGGCGCAACGTTCCGTTCTCCAGGCTCGCGAGCAGCTCGGTGAAGCTCTCGATGCACGCCTCGCTGCAGCGCACCGAGAGCGTGAACGCGGTGTCCTCGTCCCCGATCTCGAAGCTGCGCTGGAGCAGGATCTCACCGCGGTCGACCTCTGCGGCCATACGGTGCCAGGTCACGCCGTGGCGCGGTCGCGCCTCCAAGAGCGCATGCGCTGTGGCATTAAACCCCGCGAGCGAGGGCAGCAGCGAGTCGTGGTAGTTGATCGCGCCCAGCCCTGCCGTGGCCAGCAGCGCGGGGCCGACGATCGCGTGGTGCACCACGCTGAGCAGATAGTCGTACGGCTCACGCGCGAGATACGCCGCGAGATCGCCCGTGAGAGGCGCGCACGACAAGCCGGCGCGCGCGCTGAATGCGCGCACGCGCGCACACGCCGAGCCGATCCCTACGATGCGATGACCCCTGGCGAGCACGTGCTCCGCGCACGCGATCAGTTGTGGTCCGCTACCAAGCAAGCTGAAACGAAGCCCTGCCGATGCCATGAGTCTCCTGCGCTGCGCGCGGGTCTGGACGAGCTCCAGAGCGAACGCGCGCGGCGACCCGTTCCCCACGTAGTCGCGCGCGGACAATACGAGACATGCTCGAACGCGTCAGCGCATTTCCGGGAGGTGTTTGTCGCGATCGCCGGCCGATACGCGGCGCCGTGAAGCACGGTTGAGCAGCGCTGGACGAAGAAGATGCACGGCGTCCCTAGACGTCGCACTCGGCATGCTTACCTACGGCTTCGCGAGACGAGGCTGCGGGGCGCGAGCCGTCTGTGCGAGATCGATCGCGGTGCGCTCGCTCAGGCCAGCAAGCGATGCAGGCCGTCGCTCAGCATCTGCAGCGAGCTGCCGAGGAACCAGTGATCGATGCCGGGGAGCAACTCCACGCGCGTGTTGGGGCGCGCGACGAAGAAGTCCTCGATCGCGGTGACCGGGGTGTACTCGTCTCGATCGCCGATCACGACGAGTAGCTCGCCCGCGTACTTCTCGAGCAGCATGCGGTCGAGCAAGCCGAACGGCGGGGCGATCATCAGCACGCGCGGCACGCTGCGCTCCACGGCGACCGCTAGCGCGGTGACCGAGCCGAACGAGTAGCCACTCAGCAGCGTCGCAGGGTACACGTCCAGGACCGCGCGATAGTCGACGCGCGCTTCTTCGAGATCGCCGGTCTGCGTGCCGTCGCTGTCGCCGGTGCCGCGGAAGTTGAACGCGAGCGTCGCCAGGTTGGCGTTGCGCAGCGCGTACTCGGCGGCCTTGACCACCGGGTTACCGATCGTGCCGCCGTAGGCGGGATGCGGCGGAGCCACGATCGCCAGCGCACCTTCCCCTGTCAGCCGGCCCTCCAACTTGAGAGCAGAGCCGGGCACGTCGATCGTCACGGAGCGGGCCATGGCGCCATCATGGGCCTTGATGCCCGATGCGCAACACGTCCATCGCCGAGACATTGCGGCGAAACAAAACTACTTCACGCTCCGCGAGTGATCGCCTTTCTCAGTGGCCTGGTCGCCGGCTCTCTGCACGTGATCAGTGGACCGGACCACGTGGCCGCCGTGGCTCCGCTAGCCGTAGACGCGCCGCGCGGTGGCCACAGCCTGGGAGCGCTGTGGGGGGTGGGCCACGGCGGCGGCGTGCTGCTCTGGGTGCTTATGGCGGCGATCTTTCGGCACCTGTTCGGCCGCCAGCTGCCGAGCGAGGCGCTCGAGGCGCTGGTGGGCGTCGCGCTGCTCGCGCTGGGCTTGCTCAACCTGCGCGCGTCGGGTCGCCCCCATGTTCACGTGCACGCGCATGGTCGTGTGGCTGGCCACATGCAGGTCCCGGACGGCCGCGCGCATGTGCACCTGCACATGCACCACGAGCACCACGGCCATGGTCACGACTCCCAGCACGATGCGCGCTTTCGTGGCGGGGCCACCGCGCTTGCGCTGGGAGCCCTGCATGGATCGGCTGGCGCCTCGCATCTATTGGCTCTGTTGCCCACGCTCGGGCTGCCCGGAATGGGGGCTTTGAGCTACGCCTGCGGCTACCTGCTCGCGGGCGTGATCGCGATGGCGAGCGTGGGCATGCTGATCGCGCGCTTCGCTGGCCGGTTTACGAATCCCGAGCGTTTGAAGCAAGTTTGCGCCGTGATGGTGATCGCCGTGGGCGCGTTCTGGCTCGCGACCGCGCTGCACGACCTCGCTTAGCGCCCAGACCGCCAAGAGAAACTGACCGCTGGCTCAAAAGTGGTTTCAGTCCCCTCATTTAACTGCGACGACGCCAAGACGAAATCTGCAACGGGCACGTTCGCGACGTGACCGTGATTCGTTTCGTCGCCCTCGCTCCTAGTTGCGCGAAGCGAACCCCACGGCCGCTCGGAGGCTAGGGCATATGAACAGATCGCTCGGGGCAGTGATGTTGGCGCTTTCCTGCGCCGCTTCTTTCGGTGTGGGCTGCAGCAAGCCCGCGGAGAAGGGCGAGCCGGAGAAGACGGAAAAAGCAGCAGACGCGCCGGCGACCACGGCGGAGCCCAAGGCAGACGCCACGGGGCCGATCAAGGTTGGCATCCTCCACTCGCTCTCGGGCACGATGGCGATCAGCGAGACGTCACTCAAGGACGTCGCGCTGATGACGATCGAAGAGATCAACGCGGCGGGCGGTCTGCTCGGGCGCAAGATCGAGCCGGTGGTCGTCGACCCCGCCTCCGACTGGCCGCTGTTCGCGGAGAAGGCCAAGGAGCTGCTGACGCGCGACAAGGTCGCCGCCACGTTCGGTTGCTGGACCTCGGTCTCGCGCAAGTCGGTGCTGCCCGTCTTCGAGGAGCTCAACGGTCTGCTGTTCTACCCGGTCCAGTACGAGGGTGAAGAGTCGTCCTGGAACGTGTTCTACACCGGTGCTGCGCCCAACCAGCAGGCGATCCCGGCGGTCGAGTACCTGATGAGCAAGGAAGGCGGCGGCGCCAAGCGCTTCGTCCTGCTCGGCACGGACTACGTCTATCCGCGCACCACCAACAAGATCCTCCAGTACTTCCTCAAGTCTAAGGGCGTCGCGGAAGCGGACATCCTCGAGAAGTACACGCCGTTCGGGCACAGCGACTACCAGACGATCGTCGCCGAGATCAAGCGCTTCTCGCAGGGCAAGCCCACCGCCGTGATCTCCACCATCAACGGCGACTCGAACGTGCCGTTCTACAAGGAGCTCGCGAACCAGGGCCTCAAGGCCGAGGACGTGCCCGTCGTCGCGTTCTCGGTCGGCGAAGAAGAGCTGCGCGGCATCGACGCCACGCCGCTCGTCGGCCACCTCGCTGCCTGGAACTACTTCCAGTCGCTCGACACGCCCGAGAACAAGGCGTTCGTGGAGAAGTGGAAGGCCTACGTGAAGAAGGCCAACCTGCCCGGCGGCGACAAGCGCGTCACCAACGATCCGATGGAGGCCACGTACATCGGCATCCACCAGTGGGCGCAGGCCGTCAAGCAGGCCGGCTCCACGGACGTCGATGCGGTGCGCCAGGCGATCGGCTACCAGACGTTCCGCAGTCCCTCGGGCTTCGACATCAAGATGGATGCGAAGAACCACCACCTGCACAAGCCGGTCTACATCGGCGAGATCAAGGCGGACGGACAGTTCGACATCGTGTGGAAGACGTCCGAGCCGATCCGCGCGCAGGCGTGGAGCCCGTACATCCCGGACAGCGCGAAGAAGGTCGCGGACTGGACCTATCCCTGGGCGTGCGGAAACTGCACCGCCCCCAAGTACGTGAACTGAAGACGTAGCTACCAAACTCACAAATCGCGGGCAGCCCACAAAGGCTGCCCGCAGGCGTCAGAACGGAGCGCGTATGTTGGCTCGATGGTTGTTGGTGGTGGTGGCTCTGGTCGTGCCCGCCGTTGCGCAGGCCGATGCGTTCACCGATGCGCTCGGCAAGCTCGCGAGCGAAGACCTGGACACCGTGCGATCGGGCGTTCAGGAGATCGCATCGAGCGGCGAGGCCCGTGCGCTCGGTGTGTTGCACGCGCTCCGTGACGGCAAGCTCAAGGTCGACGGCGAGACGGTCGTGGTGGAGGATGGCAGCAAGTGGAAGCGCGCCTCCGACGGCAGCGCGATCACACCGGCGGCCAAGCCGCGCAAGGTGGTCGCCAACAACGCGGTGCGCCGTGCGATGGCGCCCGCGATCGCGCGCCTGGAGCTGACGTCCAAGGACGTCGGTCTACGCCGCGCGGCCGCGGAAGAGCTGCGCCGCGGCACGCCGCCCGAGGAGCTCGCGCCCGTCTTGCGCGAGGCCTACAAGACCGAGAAGGACCCGCAGACCAAAGCCTCGCTGGAGCTCGCGTTGGCAGACGTCGACCTCGCGTCGGCAGACTCGGCCAAGCGCTTCGAGGCGGTGCGCATCCTCGGCGATCGCGGCGACATCTCCTTCAAGAGCAAGCTCGAGCCGCTGGTCGAGCGCGACGCGGACGGCAACTACAGGGAGAAGGACGCCAAGGTGCGCGAGGCCGCGGCCGACGTGCTCTCCTCGTTGCGCTGGAAGGAGCTCACCAACCGCATCGTCGGCGACGTGATGTACGGCCTCTCGCTCGGCAGCGTGTTGCTGCTCGCGGCGCTCGGGCTCGCGATCACGTTCGGCCTGATGGGCGTCATCAACATGGCGCACGGCGAGATCCTGATGATCGGCGCCTACTCCAGCTACGTGGTGCAGCTGCTCTTCCAGCAGTACCTGCCGAGCAGCTTCGACATGTACATCTTCGTGGCGCTGCCGGTGGCGTTCGTGGTCTGCGCGCTGGTCGGCATCCTGATCGAGCGCACCATCCTGCGTTTCCTGTACGGACGCCCGCTGGAGACGCTGCTCGCCACCTGGGGCGTCAGCCTCGCGCTGATCCAGACCGTGCGCCTGTTGTTCGGCGCGCAGAACGTGGCGGTCACGGCGCCGTCGTTCCTGTCCGGCGGCTGGGAGATGCTCGAGGGTGTCGTACTGCCCTACAACCGAATGGTGATCGTGTTCTTCGGCGCGCTCGTGGTCGCGTTCGTGTGGGTCATCCTCACGCGCACGCGGCTCGGCCTGGAGGTTCGCGCGGTCACGCAGAACCGCAACATGGCCGCGTGCATGGGCATCAGCACCGCGCGCGTGGACATGTGGACCTTCGGGATCGGCTCCGGCGTGGCCGGGCTCGGTGGCGTGGCGCTCTCGCAGATCGGCAACGTCGGTCCCGAGCTCGGTCAGAACTACATCGTCGACTCGTTCATGGTCGTGGTGCTCGGGGGGGTCGGCAAGCTCGCCGGCACCGTCATCGGCGCGTTCGGCCTCGGCATCATCAACAAGCTGCTCGAGCCGGTCTCGGGCGCCGTGCTCGGCAAGATCATCGTGCTGGGCCTGATCATTCTGTTCATCCAGAAGCGGCCGCAAGGGATCTTCGCGCTCAAGGGCCGCGCGGTCGAAGGCTGAAGGGGGACGACATGGATTTCGTGGCAAAGCTCAAGCAAGAGCGTGAACTGACGGCGGTGGTCGTCGGCTTCGTGTTGCTCGGCGTGATCGTGCCGGCGCTGCACGTGTTCGTACCCGTGGACTCGGCGCTGCACGTGCCGGACTACATGATCCAGCTGCTCGGCAAGTTCGCGTGCTTCGCGATGGTCGCGCTGGCGCTGGATCTGATCTGGGGCTTCACGGGTGTACTCAGCCTCGGCCAGGGCGTGTTCTTCGCGCTCGGCGGCTACTGCATGGGCATGTACCTGATGCGCTCGATGGCGGGCCAGGGCGTGTACAAGAGCGAGCTGCCGGACTTCATGGTCTTCCTCGACTGGAAGGAGCTGCCCTGGTACTGGCTGGGCTTCGACTCGTTCCCGTTCGCGCTGATCATGGCGATGCTGGTGCCGGGCGTGCTGGCGTTCTGCTTCGGCTTCCTCGCCTTCCGCTCGCGCATTCGCGGCGTCTACTTCTCGATCATCACGCAGGCGATGACGTTCGCGATGATGTTGCTGTTCTTCCGCAACGAGACCGGCTTCGGCGGCAACAACGGCCTGACCGACTTCAAGAAGATCCTCGGCTACGTCATGCAGGACGACAGCACCAAGGTGACGCTCTACGTGATCACCATCGCGGTGCTCGCCGGCTCCTACTTCGTGTGCCGCGCGCTGGTGAACAGCAAGGCGGGGCGCGTGCTCAAGGCGATCCGCGACGTCGAGAGCAAGACCATGTTCTGCGGCTACAACACGCGCGACTTCAAGCTGTTCGCGTGGACGTTCGCAGCCGTGCTCAGCGGCCTCGCCGGTGCGCTCTACGTGCCGCAGGTGGGCATCATCAACCCGAGCGAGATGGAGCCCTCCAACTCGATCGAGATGGCGATCTGGGTCGCGGTCGGCGGCCGCGGCACGCTGGTCGGCGCGCTGCTCGGCGCGGGCCTCGTCAACGGGATGAAGAGCTGGCTGACGGCCAGCTACCCGGACGCCTGGCTGTACGCGCTGGCGGCGCTGTTCATCCTGGTGACCTTGCTCTTGCCCGACGGCATGGTCGGCCTGATCAAGCGCATCGCCGCGATGAAGCGCGCTCCGAAGGCGCCCAGCAGTCCCTCGATCCCCAGCGGGCTCGCCCCCGAGACCACGCAAGGAAAGGCCTGAGCCCATGGAGCCGCAAGTCGAAGCCGCAGCGGTCGAGGCGATCGCGCCCGGCGAAGCCAAAGACGCGAACGTCGGCTGGGAGAACTCGATCCTGTTCGTCGACAACGTGACGGTCAGCTTCGATGGCTTCAAGGCCATCAAGAACCTGAGCCTCACGCTGGAGGCGGGCGAGCTGCGCTGCATCATCGGGCCCAACGGCGCCGGCAAGACCACCATGCTGGACGTGATCACCGGCAAGACCCGCCCCACGGAGGGCAAGGTCTTCATGCACGGCCAGCGCGTGGAGCTCACCTCCAAGAGCGAGTACGAGATCGCGCGGCTCGGCGTGGGTCGCAAGTTCCAGCGCCCCACGGTGCTGCCGAACCACACCGTGTTCGAGAACCTGGAGATGGCGCTCGCGGGCGACAAGGGGGTGTTCAAGAGCCTGCTGCGCAAGCTCGACGGCACCGAGAAGGACCGCCTCGACGCGATCCTCAAGACCATCGGCCTCACCACGGAAGCGTGGCGTGACGCGGGCCTGCTCTCGCACGGCCAGAAGCAGTGGCTGGAGATCGGCATGCTGCTCGGGCAAGACCCGCAGGTGCTGCTGGTCGACGAGCCGGTCGCGGGCATGACGCACCAGGAGGTGGAGGCCACGGCAGAGCTGCTGCGCGGCCTCGCGGGCAAGCACACGGTGGTCGTCATCGAGCACGACATGGAGTTCATCCGCAGCATCGCGCGCGGGCAGCGCGTGACCGTGCTCGCGGAAGGCACCGTGCTCGCGGAAGGCACCTTTGATCAGGTGCAGAGCGACAAGAAGGTCATCGAAGTCTATCTCGGCGAGGCAGCATGACGTTGGCGATCAAGAACGTGGAGCAGTTCTACGGCGAGAGTCACACGCTCTGGGACGTGAGCATCAACCTCGCGCCCGGCCAGTGCACGTGCCTGATGGGCCGTAACGGCGTCGGCAAGACGACGTTGCTCAAGACGGTGATGGGCCTGGTGCCCGCCAAGTCCGGCAGCGTGCAGTTCGAGACCACGGAGCTGCTCGGCAAGAAGACGCCGCAGCGCGCCAAGCTCGGCATCGGCTACGTGCCGCAGGGCCGCGAGATCTTCCCGCAGATGTCGGTGGAAGATAACCTCAAGCTCGGGCTCAGCTCGCGCCGCGACAAGGTGCGCACGATCCCGGAGAAGATCTACGAGCTGTTCCCGGTGCTCAAGGACATGAAGAACCGCCGGGGCGGCGATCTCTCCGGCGGCCAACAACAACAGCTCGCGATCGGTCGCGCGTTGGTGCTCGATCCCAAGTTGTTGATCCTCGACGAGCCTGCCGAAGGCATCCAGCCGAACATCG
>DASUME010000191.1:0-4664 GCA_036277895.1 Polyangiales bacterium | reverse complement strand
CGATGTGGTTCAGCGCCGGGTCGTTCACCTTGGGCTTCTTCTCGGGATCGATCGGCTGCATCAAGTCCACCTCGACGCGCCACGGGCCGCGCCCGGCGATCGCGATGTCCTCGTCGACGTTCTCCTTCTCGGACTTGTAGTTGCCCTCGAGCGTCAGCCCGAGCGTATCGACCCAGAGCTTCCTGAGCTTCGACTTGTCGAGCCCGCCGATCGCGATCTGTTGCAGCCCGAGCACGCGGAATGGTCTGGTCGTCACGCTATCCTCCAAGAGCCGAAGCTCACTTCTTCAGCGCGATGCCGATCGCGTCGCGCACACGTTCCATGGTCGCGCGCGCGATGATGCGCGCCCGCGTGGCGCCCGCTTCGAGCAGCGCGTCCAGCTTGGCCTCGTCGCCGCGCAGCACCTGGTAGCGCTCGCGCATCGGCCCGAGCGTCTCGTCGAGCGCCGTCACCAGGTCCTGCTTGGCGTGCCCCCAGCCGTACCCGCCCGCGCGCAGCTTCCGCGCCAGCTCTTCGGCCTTCTCGCTGCCAGCGACCTGCTTGTAGAGCGTGAACACCGTGGTGCCCTCGGGCTCCTTCGGCGCCTCCAGCGACTCCGACCCGGTCACGATCGACATCACCGTCTTCTTGAGCTCCTTGGCGCCCGCGAACAACGGGATCACGTTGCCATAGCTCTTGGACATCTTCTGCCCGTCGAGCCCCGGCACCACCAGCTCCTTCTGGATCTGCGGAGCCGGCACCACCAGCGTGCCCTCGCCGAACACGTGGTTGATGCGCGCCGCCACGTCGCGCGCGACCTCCAGGTGCTGGCGCTGGTCCTCGCCCACCGGCACCACGTCGGTGTCGTAGAGCAGGATGTCGGCCGCCATCAGCACGGGGTAGTTGAAGATGCCGGCGTTGGGCGCGTCGCCGCGCGCGACCGCGTCCTTGTAAGCGTGCCCGCGCTCCAGCTGCCCGGTGGCCAGCACGCAGCTCAGGATCCAGCTCAGCTCGAACACCTCGGTCACCGAGGACTGCCGGTAGATCAGCGTACGTTCCGGGTCGAGCCCCACCGCCAGCCATGCAGCGGCGATGTCGTACACCATGGTGTGGAGCTGTCTGCGGTCGTGCACGCTCGTGAGCGCGTGGTAATCCGCGATGAAATACAGCGAGCTCGCGTGGCTCTCGACGAGCGACATCGCCGGCTGCATCGCGCCCAGGTAGTTCCCGAGGTGAATGGTGCCGGTCGGCTTGATACCCGTCAGTGATCGCTTGGCCACGAGCGTCCTCGCCTGGTCGTGCGGTCCTGCCGTCAGGTAGAGCAGGACCGAGTACCCCGGCTGATAGCAGAACGTATCGGTCTGGCTAGCGCTGCGATACAGTAGGAAAGCCGTGCGAAATTTCGTGGAATGGCTGCACTCGATCGAGCTCCCGCGGCGAACGCGTATCGCGGGCGGCATCGAGGAGGCGCAGGTACCGGACGTGCTCGCGATCGGCGAGCTGAACGTCGTGTACCAGCCGATCGTGGACTTCAAGCGCCACAACATCTTCGCGTACGAAGCACTGGTGCGCAGCACGTCGCCGCACTTCCAGGGGCCGCCCTCGCTGTTCACCGAGGCGATCCGCAGCCGCTACTGCGGCGCGCTCGGCCGCGCAGTCCGCGAGATCACCGTCGAGCGCGCGCCGCCGTTCCCGCTGTTCGTGAACATCCACCCGAACGAGTTCGACGAGGGCTGGCTGGTGCAGCCCGACGATCCGATCTTCCACCACGAGCACCCGGTCTACCTGGAGATCACCGAGTCTGTGCCGCTCAGCCACTTCTCGCTCTGCCACGGTGTACTCGCCGAGGTGCGCAACCGCGGCGTGCTGCTCGCGGTCGACGACCTCGGCGCGGGCTACTCCAACCTCAAGTACATCGCCGACCTCTCGCCGCAGGTGGTGAAGCTCGACCGCGGCCTGATCATCGACCTGAAGAAGGGCACGCGGCAGCACCGCCTGGTGCGCGCGATCGTGCGGCTGTGCGAGGACCTCGGCACCAAGGTCGTGTGCGAGGGCATCGAGACCGAAGCCGAGGCCGAGGCCGTGATCGACACCGGCGCACACTATGGCCAGGGCTACTGGTTCGCACGCCCGTCGTTCCCGCCGCCGCCGGTTAAAACCCGATTCTAGCCAGCGCGTCCTGCACGCTGCGCAGGTACGAGCCGCCGAACAGCCGCACGTGCACCAGCAGTGGGTAGAGCTGATACAGCGCAACGCGCTCTTCGTGTCCGGGCAAGCGCGGGTAGACCTCGTCATAGGCGTCGAAGAACGCCCGCGAGGGGCTGCCGAACAGCTGCAGCATCGCGAGGTCGACCTCACGCGCGCCGCCGTACACGGCCGGATCGATCAACATCGGCTCGCCGCGCGCCGTGCAGTGCACGTTGCCGCTCCACAGATCGCCGTGCAGGCGCGCGGGCGGCTCCGACGCAATCAACTCGCCGAGCGCAGCGAACAAGCGGTCGAAGCGTCGGCGCAGCGCAGCATCGAGCCCCTCGATCATCGGCAGCAAGCGCTGGTCGCGATAGAACTCGGCGAAGCAGCCTCTCTCCGAGTTACGTTGCGGCAAGTTGGCGATGAAGTTGTCGCGCGCGAACCCGAACGTCGGCGCGCCGAAGCGATGCAGCGCCGCCAGTCCACGACCCAGCCGCACGTCGAAGTCGCGCCCGCGCGCGCCCGGCTCCACGTACTCCAGCAGCAGCATCCGCTCGCTCACCGCGAGCACGCGCGGGCAGGGCAGGGCGTTCGCAGCGGCCAACCACGACAAGCCCTCGGCCTCACACGTGTACATACCCGGCGGCGGCGCAGCGTGCGTCTTCATGAACACGCGCGCACTCGCGGTCTGCACCAGGTACGCATCGTTGATGTCGCCGCCGCCGAGCGCGGACAGCGATCGAACCGGCTCACCGAGCAGCTCCTCCAGGGCGCGCTGGTCCACGGCTAGAGCTCGTACTCGCGCCGCACGTGCGCCAGCAGACCGGTGCAGGCGCGCTCGCAGATCTGGAACACTTCCTCGAAGCCTTCCTGCTCGCCGTAGTAAGGATCCGGCACCGACGCGTCCGGTCCCGCGCCCGACTCGAAGTCGCGCAGCAACAGCACCTTCGCTTGCGCGGCCCCGTCGGGCGCCAAGCGCAGCAGGTCGTCGCGGTTGTTCGTGTCCATCGCGAGCACGAGCTCGAAGCGCGCGAAGTCGTCGGCCGAGAACTTGCGCGCACGCGAGGGCAGCTCCACGCCGTGCAGCTTGGCGGTGGCGATCGTGCGCCGATCCGGCCGCTCCCCCACGTGGTAGGCCGCGGTGCCCGCACTCTCGACCGCGATCGCGAGCCCCTCGCGCTTCACGAGCTGCGCCATCACGCCCTCCGCGGTGGGCGAGCGACAGATGTTCCCCAGACAAACGAAGCACAGTCTGACCATGCCGAACTCTAACGCGTGAGCCGCACTACGCTCGCGCCAGGTTGTGCCAGGCGCAGCCCCAGAAAGACGAGGAAACGCGGGGCTTCGGGGCTGGTACGTTCCGTGCTGAAGCTGGCGCCAGAGGTCTCGCCGCATGTCCAGGCTCCACGCGCTCGCGCTCTGCTCCTTGCTCGCCACGCACCTCGGAGCCTGCGACTTCGAGTCGCACGAGCCGACGGACCCCGACGGTGGAACGAGCGCCAGGACGGAGCTGCCGAAGGTCGGCGATCGCGTGGGCGACGGCTCGGTCACCGAGGTGCGCAACGTGGGCGACTGCCGCTCGGTGATCGTCACGCACCCGCCGCTCTGGGCGTGCACCGCGCAGCAGGTGGACGCGATCCGCAAGGGGCTTCCCGAGCCAGACAAGACAGCGCCTGCGAGCGGAAGCAGCAACCTGCTCCCGCTGAGCAGTTGTAAAGACATGGCCGCGATTCGTCGCAGAACACTCGCGAGCTCGCTACGCGCCTCGGTCGACAGTCAGCTCCAGCAGCTGCTGCAGAACTGCTCGCCGACCGTGCAATACAGCTACGCCAACGCGGCGGGCGGGTCGTGCCGGGTCAGCTACGTCGACGCCAGCGTCTCCTCTCCGCAGCCCGGGAAGCAGGTCGACGGCGCCGAGCAGTACTCGACCACGAACGTGCAGCACGAGGGCGTCGACGAGGCGGACTTCGTGAAGAACGACGCCGGCTACGTCTACGTGCTGTCGCAGTCCGGCCTGCACGTGATGGATGCGTGGCCTGCACCGGAGACGCGCCAGATCGCGCACGTCGCGCTCGCCGGTGCGGGTACCCGCCTGTTCCTCGCTGGGGATCGTCTGGTGGTCTACGCGCGCACCACACCGGGCGGGGCGCCGTCTTCCGCCGCGACGTGCACGTACGGCTTCAGCTGCCGCGTGCAGCCCGAGCCGGGCGGCACCGTGGTGCAGGTGTTCGACATCAGCAGTCCGGCCACGCCGCGCGAGCTCGTGCGCCACGAGCTCTCGGGCGGCTACGTGGCGTCGCGGCGCATCGGCAACTTCGTGCACACGGTGGTGTCGGAGCAGAGCATCGGGACTCCGCCGGACCTGGACGTGATGCTGCGCGCCGAGGACGTCACGCAGCTGGCGGGCGCGTACCGCGAGAAGCTCGGCCAGCTCGAAGCCGCCGTGGCCGCGCTGGAGGATGCGTACTTCCTGCCCACGCTGCGCACCACGGACG
>DASUME010000190.1:0-15018 GCA_036277895.1 Polyangiales bacterium | reverse complement strand
CGCGCATACGATCCGTGTGGACGGTCCGAATCGGAACACCACTCGACCTTCGCGGCCGGCGACAGGGTCAGGTGCGCGCTCGCCTTCCCGCCACGCCGCGGCGTGGGCGAGCGCCTTCTTGTCGAGTGCGCGCATCTTCAGCTGTTCCTCGAGCCCGTACCAGCGCTGGGTCATCATGCGGTTCTGCAGAACCGCGGTTCCGAGGTTGGGAAGAGGGTGCTCCTCCTGCGCGCGCGCCGATGCCGTCGCGCAGCATGCGACCAGAACCAAGCACCACTGCAGCCACGTACGCGAGGTCTTCATCGCAGCTTGCTCACGGAGAAGTCGATCACGAAAAGACCGAGCGGGTTGGCCACGATCTCGTCGAGGCGTTGAAGTGAGGAGCGCGCGAGGGTGACGATGGCGGCATACTGCGACTCGGAGCGAGTCGTCGTGCCGACGCGTTCGTGCTCGAGCCACTCGACTTCGATAAGCTTGCCGCCTTCACGGGGCGCAACCCGCGTGATCTCCACGCTGACGGTGCGCGCGCTATTGCGGGACCCCGCTTGCTTGTCGAGCCACTCCACGGCTTTCTGCTTGGCCGCCGTTCCCGAGGCGAGCATCGCGTGCACCTCGCGCTTGAACTCGACCTGCGCTGCTTCATCGGTCACGACCGTGCGAAGCGCACGAATCCACTTGGCGGACGCGGCGATGCGAACGCGCTCGTCGGACGGACCGACGCGCTCCGCGGGGCCTATCGCAACCTGGTAGCCGGTCCTATCTGTCTGCACCACGTAGGGAACCGCCCGGCACAGCAGCGTCACGGCCACAAGCGCCACACCGAGCACTACGTTGAGTCCTACGGACCAGGCCAGCGAGCGTCGATAGCGCTGCACCTCGAGCGCGCGCGTCCCGAAGTAGTCGCTGTATTCGCGCGCGCCCACCAAGTAGGGCACCCGCTCGGCCAACCAGTCTGGCGTGTGACCACCCGCGAGCGCGGCTTTGAGCTCCGTGATCTCCGGAGGCTCTTCGCCCACGCTCCCACGTACGCGAGAGAGCCCATTGAGCGGCCGGCCCTCCAGCTGCGACGCGGGAACCTCCCCCTCAAGCAGCATCGCCAGATTCGCCTCGCCTGCGTTCATGAGCGCCCTCCTTTCCCTTGATTCCCGATCACGCTGCGCACGCTGAGCCGTTCGTCCTTCGCGGTGTCCGTCGTTCCGCGCCGCTCATCCGCGAGGCGCATCGTCCGCGCGCCGCGACTGGCGGTGGACGACGCAGGCCGCAGCGGTGCCGGTGGTGAAGACGGCGGTGCGGACACGGCTCCCTGGGTCGACTGCGATCCGCCAAACGCCGGAGCGCTCTGATGCTCCGGCGCGGCGCCTCCTTTGTTCGCGCGACCACGCGGCCCGGTTCCGGTCTCGACCGCCGACAGTGAGCTGCCTATCCCGACTGCCGGATTTTCCCCCTTCACGTTGCGCGCGCTCGACGCAGGCGAAGGTCCGCTCCCACTCGCGAGAGGCGACGCTCCGACGCCGCCTGCGCCTGGCGACCGCGAACGCCCCGGCCCCTCGCTTGCCCCGCTTGCCGCAGAGTTCGAGCTGCCTGGCGATTGCGCCTGCCCGTTGCCCGCAGCGGGATAGGGCGTCGACGTAGGAGATGCCGAGGAGCCGAACGCCCCGGACGACCCAGCGCCGGAGCCCGCATCGCTACGCCCCGGCTCGCGCCCCCGCGAGGTGGCCGGGCTCTCTCCGGACTCAGCCACATTCTCTGCGTTCTTGCCGAGGCGGCCTTCCAACGAGGCGCCGCTCCGCTCAGACGAAGCAGACGGCGCGGACGACGTCGACGAGCTCGTCGGGTGCGTCGACGTCGACGTCGACGGCGATCCCGCGGCAGCTCCGCCCTTGCGTCCGCCTGCTACCCCCTGCGCTCCGGCCGACCGCTGCGCACCTTGGGCTTCTTGCTCCGCCTTCTTTCCCTGGGACGCCGCCGCGGCCTTCGTTTCTGCACGCGGCGTTGATGCGCCCGAGCCCAGACCGCCTTGCCACGACGCAGGCAGCGGCGCCGAGTTCACCGGACGTGCGTTCGCGCCACCGGCCGACTTCGCATCGCCGTCTTCCCCGGCGGGGTCGCCGCCACGCGCCGCGACGCCGCTGTCGTCTCCACCTTGCGCAACTCCTTCGGCCCGCGTCTGCGTCGCGCCCGCGCCCGTGCGACCGCGCTCTGACGCAACTCCCGTGCTCTTCCCCTTCGCGCTGCCCGCCGCGGCGCCGCTTGCCGCTGCAGGCGAGGGCACCGCACCACCGTCGTTCGGACGCTTCGAGGATGGGCCGCCAGCGCTCGCATTCGCGCTGTCTGTGGCATCCTGCGAGCTCCCCGACGTCTTCCCGCGACCACCCGCGAGTGCACCCATGGCGCCGCCTAGCCCCTTCAAGGCGGCGGTCCCCATGCCTGAGATGCCTCCCGCGATCGCAGCGCGCGGCAGAGCGCTCGCTGCGCCTTCGATGCCCGAACGAAGGCTCGACGAGATCAGCACGTGTGCGACGATCGGCGCGGCCACCAAGAAGCCGCACACGACCAAGAGACCCACGGCAAGCGTCGCAGCAGCCTCGGTGCTCCCCGTCCTCTGGGCTTCCTTCGTGGCCTCGATCAGGACTTGCATCGTTGCGCCGTCGATCATCTCGACCAACATGGAGCGGATACCCGCGGACACCGTGTAGTACCAGAACGCGCTCATCAGCGACCGCGTGAACGCCGCGCCCCCAAAGCCGAGCACAACCGTGCCCGCAGCGATGACGAAGTGCACCTCGCACTCCACCGCAAGCGTCACCAGATTGATCAACCCAGCCAAGACCACGATCAGCGCGGTGACGAGAGTGCCCCCCAGCGAGGATCCGATCAGGCCCATGACGCCGCCATTGGCGTTCGAGAAAAACTGGATCGCTAGGTCGAGAAGGAGCTGCGGTTTGTTCTCCCCGGTCGCGATGCCGCGTCCCACGTCACGGAAGAACTCCACGATCGCGAGCGCCCACGTGGGGCCCATCGCGATGGACGTGCCGAGCAACGTGGTCCAGAACAATTGCTCGACAAACGCGCCGACACCGCCCTGCAGCTCGCTACCGCGGAACAACGACTGCAGACCCACGACAATTAGATGAATCGTCGCAAGACCCGTGAACAGCATCCCCGCGCCACGCTGTCCCGCTGCGATGGCTCGCTTCTCCAGGTCCCACAACGGCTGCACGAAGTCCTGCACGGACTGAAGACGCGGAGCGCTTTGCAGCTGTGCTTCGCTAATCGCAGGAGCCAACGTGACGGCTAGAGCGCACACGAACGTGGCGCCCATCACTACCATCAGCTCGATTAGCTTGCGGCGCTGCGCTTCCATGGCACTCAGCGCTCCGAGTAGTCGATCGGGTTGAGCGACCTGTACTTGCCCGTGTACTTGCCACGCTCGTGCAAGGCGTCGTCGAACTGCCGGCGCTGCGCAGCCGAAGACACGTCCTCGCCCATCACGTTCGCCTGCGCGATCGCGATCTGCTTCAGCGAAAGCAAGACGCGCAGGATATCGAGCAGGATCTCGTTGCCCGCCTTCGTCGCCTGGAGTTGACCTTCCACACTTCCGATACGCGTCTTGAGCTGCGCAAAAACAGCGGCGTCGTCGGTCTTGTTGTGGAGGTCGAGCGTCTTCTTCGCCTTCTCCACAGAATGCTGAATCCCCTGGTCCAAAGCTCGGTATGAGTCGGGCCCCACTTGATCGAGCTTGTCGGGCGTGATCTGGCCGGGGTGCAGCTGCTTCCACTGCTGGAAGATGCTTTCGCCTGCGAAGACCAGACCTCGACTTTGCGAGAGGACCCCCTGCGTCTGACCCAGGATGCTGTCGAAGCCGTTGAGGATTTGATCGACGTTGTAGCCACGGCCGCTCGCGAAGTCCTTGACGGACTTGGCCATGTACTCGACCTGGCGCTTGAGCTGCACCACCGCGCGGATCGCGTGGATGATCTGCTGCAGCAACGCCACGTTGTTCATGACCTGCGTCCACTCGCTCGCGCCGCCCGTCATCGTCCCCGCGCGCACCGAGACCGGGACGGCCGCCAAAGCCGTCGTGCCGGTGGCGAGCAAGGCGCCGAGAACGGCCCCGTGCTTTCCGAACCTGGCCATCACGCCACCTCCTCGACAGCATCGAGGAACGCATCTTGGGCCGACCGCAGCGACGCGAATCGACCTGCGGCTTCGCCTGCACCACGCGCCCGCAGCAACGCTTCGGGCCACGCAGCACCGTGCTGCGCAGCCAGCGAAGCCACCCGTGCCACATCGTTCTGCGACGTCGCTCCAAGGAACGTTTGGGCTACGGGGCCGAGCGCGTCGAGCGTGAACCAGCGGCTACGATTACCCTGCCGCCATAGATACCATCGGCGGTCCACGTCAGACTCGGGAACCAGCGTCGACAGGTCGGCGAGCTGCTGCTCGGTGACGCCCAGCTTCACGCGGTACAGCTCCCGGATTGTGTCTGTAAGCTTGCCCGGCAGAAGGACGGTGGTGACGCAGCCCGACAGCACCGTGTCTGCGATCGGCGAGTTCACCACTTGAGTGAGCTGCTGCGTGTCCATGACGACGAAGGCGTTCTTGCTCCGCAGCGTGTTCAGCCAGCGCTCCAGCACCGGCGCAAAGCGCGGATGGTTCATCGTGGCCCACGCCTCGGCGATCGGGATCATCGTCGGCCGACCGTCCAAACGCCGTTCAACCTGCCGAAACAAGTACAGCAGCGTTGGGGTGACGACTTTCGCGTCCATCTTCAGCAGCTCTTCGAGTTCGAACGCGGTCACGCGTGCGTACGCCACCTCGGTCGTTGCTCCGTTCAACACGCGAGCCCCGACGCCGGTGACGTAGTAGTCGAGCGCGGCCTCCAGCCCGTCGTCTTGCAAGTGCGGCAGCAAGTCCGTGAGGCGACGCCCCGTGCCGAGGTCGCGCCGAATCAGCGAGAGTTCCTGCAGCGCGCGCCGGATCTTGCCGGCCTCTTCGCGCGTAACCGCGATGCCTTGCTCCTCGCACAGCACGGTCACCCACTGCTCAGCCCAACTCAAGTCATCGGGCGTGTCGAGCTCGGCGAGCGGGCAGAGCTGGGGCCCCCCTTCTGCGCCCAGTGTGTAGTAAGCCGCGTCGCGCCGCGCGAGCGTCAACGGCAGACAGCCAGCCTTGTAGTCGAAGGCGATGACTTGCGCGTCCCGATAGCGCAGAAACTGCGACATGAGATGGTTCTGCAACACCGTCTTGCCGCCGCCTGGAAGACCCAGGATCAGCGTGTGGCCGACGTCGCGCTGGTGAAGGTTCAGATCGAACGAACCACCGTGCCAGTTACGCACCCGCATCAGAGAAGGCGCATTCGGAATCATGCGGTTCGGACACCGTGCGTCTCCGGGCCAGAGCCGGTCGAGGTCACACAGCATCCCGAGGTTCACGGTATTGATCAGCGGTGCGCGGACGTTCTGTTTGCCGTGGCCAGGCAAGCCGCCGAGAAACGCCTCCATCCGGTTGCGCTTCTCGAGCACAGGCATGAACCCCTTCGCCTCGAGCACGCCGATGATCGCGCGCGCCTTGGCGTCCGCCTCGGGCTGCGTGGCGCCACGCAACACCACCGTGAACGTGAAGTGCCCGTAGCGGATCTCACCACTCGTCAAATCTCGCAGGGCGATCGCCGTCTGCTGCGCCATCTCCGCCGCGTGCTCGTTCAGCGAGCCGAGCTTGAGGTTCTTCAGCATGTCGTACATCTGCGACCACTTGCGCTCGAGACGTTCGAGCTTGCGGTTCGCAACCGCCGGATCGAGGAAGATGAAGCGAGACGCGACGCGGAAGTCCAGGTCGAGCTCCCGAAAGGCGCTCATCAGCCCCGGGTATGCAGACTCCGGAAGCTCCGTCACGCCCACCACCGCCACTGCGTCATCGCCGTGTTCGAGCACGTCGGCGCTCAACATCAGCTCGCGCGCCAGCGTCACGTCGAGATAGAGCGGGTTGGGCGGGAGACGGCATCGCTGCCACTTGCCGTTGAGCACGTAGTGCAGCGCCTGCAGCAGCTCGTCGTTGCCGTCTCGAAGGCGCATACGACGGAGCGCGCACGCCGAGCCAAAAATGCGCTCGAACTCCAGCAAAGAGGATTCGAAGGCCTCGATGCGGCGCGCGAGTGCACGCGCCGGCGTGTCCGCCTCGGCGCCGGTCACGAGCGCGCGCAACTCCGACCCATCAAACAGGGGTGGCGTGTACGTAAGGAAAATCGCGCAGTCCATGCGCCAGTAGACGCCGGCGGCGGCGCGCTCTTCCGCGACAAGCTGATCGACCGGTTCGTCGAATACCTCGGTCACGTCGGCCGGGTTGGTCCGAACCTCCGCGCGCCGGATCACCTCGAAGTGCAGCATCCAGCCTGTCGAGAACTTGCGGAACGCGCGGTTGGCGACGCGGATGAGGTCATCCAAAGCCTCGTCCGACGCGTTCTCGTGATCGACCCCGTCGTACCAGTACCCTGCGAGAAGGGGGCCCGTTCGCGTACCAAGGTCGTCTTTCAGCACGACGACGCCGTTGGCCACCATGGCCGCGTAGTTCAGCAGCTGGCTGAACCCCGGCTCACCCCCCGTCCCGGGTTGCGCGGCAATGGTCTTCATCGCGTCTTCCTTGCTCTCACGTCCCAACGCGGCGCGCGCGCGAAGATCACCGCGCCCTGTAGCGGCAAGCGATAGCGACACGCGCGTAGAAGAACGTCCTTCCACTGCGGATCGCGCTTGGTGGCAATCGCCAGCAACGTCATCGCGAGCAAGAAGAGCGCGGGCGAGGCGACGAGCCAGTACACATTGCCTTCCAGCAGCCCGAGTCGGATGAACATGAGGCCGCACACGCCTCCGGCGAGCACCAGCAAATCCCGGTCGCAATGCAGAAGCAGAGGCGGCTTGGTCAGCGCGCGGAGCACCGCCGACGGACGGCCACTCATTGGATGGTTGCTCCTGCCACGCCGATCAGTCCCACCAAGCGCGGCGCTTGCGCGATCAGACCCAGTTTAATGGAGACGTTGACGGAGTTCTCGACACCGCCCGTCAGATGCCCCGGCCAGAGTTTGCCCACCACGCCGAGGATGAGCGCGAGCGTGCCGATGGTCGTAATCGTGCCCATGATCATGCCAAGGACATCCTGGATCGGCGCAGCCAGTTGCGTCGTGCCCGCAAAGGATCGGCTCGCCACCAAGAACACGGCGAGGCTCGTGACCGCGTGAACGCCCCATGCTTTTCGTTTCATCGTCCAATCTCCTTCCACTCGTACTTGCTGTCACCGTTGAGTCCTTCGACTTGGATCACCTGCGCCACGCGTCGGTGTCCGCGCGATCTCTCGCAGTAGACGACCACGTCCACGGCGGCTGCGACCTCGTGCCGCGGAACGAATCCGCCTGTGCCTTCCGCCGCCAACTGCTCCAGCTTGTCGAGCGCTTCGCGTGCGCCGTTCGCGTGCAGCGTGGTCAGGCCTCCGGGATGCCCCGTGTTCCAGCTCTTGAGCACCACGAGCGCCTCGGCGCCGCGAACCTCACCCACCACGATCCGATCCGGGCGAAGCCGAAGCGTCCAGCGCAGCAGCTGGTGCATGTCGACATCGCGCGTCGCGCGCAGCGCGACACTGTTCTCGCAGGTGCACTGGAGTTCTTCCGTGTCCTCGATGATCACGACGCGGTCCTCCGGACACACGCGCGCCATCTCGTGCAGAAGCGCGTTGCAGAGCGTCGTCTTGCCGCTGCCGGTGCCACCCACCACGACGATGTTTCGGTGCTCCGCTACTGCCTCGCAGAGAAACGCGAACTGTTCCTCCGTCATGCGGCCAGCGGACACGTAGTCCTCGAGCGGGTACACCCGCTGCGCGGGCTTGCGGAGCGAGATCGCTGGTGCGGCAACGACCGGAGGCAACAGCCCCTGAAAGCGCCAACCGAGGTCCGGCACGCGCCCTGATAGCTCGGGATTGCGCTCATCGAGCTTCGCGGCGCCGACGAGGAACGCCAGGTTCTTAATCAGCGCGGTCGCCTGCGCGGCATCGAACACGAGGTCGGTCGCAACGATGCGCTCGCCGATCCGCTCGGCGAACACCCGGCCATCCGGGTTGATCATCACGTCCGTGATCTGATCGTCTGCCATCAACGTCCGGACTGGACCGAGCAGCGAAGCGAGGCGCGCGGAGAGGTACTGCGTCTCATCCATGATGAAGCTCCGTCGATGCGCCGAGCGCTGGTGCGACCCGCACACCCGAGTTCGGGAGCGCAGCCCGATCGACCGGCCGCTCGTTGCGCGGCGAGCGCGAGCGCTGTGCTTCGCGCGGGAAGGTCAGGCGGTAGTCACGGAACAACGCGCGGTATTCGTCGCGGATGCCGCGTTCGACCCGCGCCCGAAATCCCCAGCCCAGGAAGAACACCAATGCGCTGACGACGCTCGCCACCACCGCGGCGCAAAGGTCCAGGGTGTTCTGGCTCATCGGCTCACCTCAATCAGACGATTACGAAGCACCCACAACACCTAACGGCAGCCAAGACTCAACGCAACACAAATATCACTCAAGCGATAGGAGGCCTATTGACGAGCGTCCGAGTGGCGGCCAGGATCTGGCGTCGATGCAACAGGCCAAGACCAGGTGGATCCGTTTGCGCTTCGCCGCGCTGGGCTGCCTCTGCAGCATGTGTGGGGTGACCGACGTCCAGGCCGAAGAGCCCTCGGACCCGCTCCTGCTGTTGCCGGTCGCGACGGAGACCGACCTCGCGCCGCTCTTCGAGGTCACGGGGGCCGTGGAAGCCGAGCTCGAGCGCCAGGGGGTGGCGGTACTGTCGCCCAGTGCGGCGCAACCGCGCGTTGCTCTGCTTTCCGAGGAGCCCCGCGAGTGGACTGAGGACGACTCCCAGAGCTTCGCTTCGGAAGCCAACGAGGCGCTCAATGCAGCGGCCGACCGTGATTGGCGTGGAGCGCTACAGCATTTGCAGAAGGCGCTTGCGACAGCCGATCACGCGCTGGAAAGCGCCAACCGCAACAACCACACCGCCCAACGAATCTTTCAGGCGTGTTTGCTCGCGGTACAGATGCACGCCGAGCTCGGCGACCGCGTCGCGGCCGTGCGGCAAGCGCTTGAGTGCCGCGCGCGGAGCCCTTTGCTGGAGGTGCCTGCGAAGAGCGGGGACTATCAGTCGACTGCGGGCGCCCTCATGCTCGAAGCCGAGAAGCGCAGCATCGACGCCCGGCCTGGCGCCATCGTGATCGAAACGGCTGGGGCGAGCTGCCCGGTGTTCGTCAACGGCCGACGGCTCGGCGAGACCCCGTTCACGTACCAACCGCCAATGCGGCAAGAGTACCGGTTCCAGGTGGAATGCGGCGCGTCCCCCGGACGTGTCCACCGCTACACCCCCTCCGGCTCCTCGCACACGATCACGGTGGATGAAGCGTACGAAGCTGCGCTCGATACCCGCAGTAACGCGCTGAACCTGCACTACGCCAAGCGTGAGGAGGCCGCGGCGCGGCGGCACGCGCGCTTGCTGCTCAAAGGTCTCCATCTCCCGCGGTCGGTTCTGGTCGCGCGCAGCAACACACGTCAGTGGGCCCTTGAACGCGTGATGCCCTCCGGCCCACCCAGGACGGAGACACTGTCGGAGACCTACGCGGACGAGGAGCTCGCTCACGCGCTTCGACGCCTTCTCGTCGACGACGCGACCACGGACGCCGAGGAGTCGACCCCCTCGGACGATGCGCCTCTTCCCGACGCCGCGTTGCATCGGCCGCGGTCTCGCTCGCGGCGCGGTCTGCCGGTCTGGGCGAAGGGCGTCGGGATCGGCATCATCGCCATCGGGGCGGGGCTCACGGTCGCCAGTTTCGTGGCGCACGGCGATCAGACGGGGCTGTCGGCGCGCTTCTTCATGACCGACCCCGACGATGATCCCTATTACGGGCGCGGCAAAGCCTGGAGCGACGCACGCGGGTTGCCCTACGCGCTCGGCAGCACAGGCTCGGGACTCATGAGCGCAGGCGCGCTGGGCCTGACCTTTGCCGCCCAGGACAGGGCGCTTTCCTGGTGGGTGGCGGGACCGGTCGGCGCCCTGGGCACGGGGCTCGTGACCGCGGGCATCGCCCAGATAGTCCGCGGCGGGGCATGCGACGCCGGGGGAGGGCAGGACCGCCGCTTGTGCGCCGCTGGGCGCGACACGCGAGACCTCGGTGCCCTGCTGGTCTTGGCAGGCGCTCCGGCTCTCCTCACCCTGGTCGCGAAGGCTGTCCACCCCGCCGATCGTTATCGCCGTCGGACAGGCTGGCACCTTGCGCCCGAGGTGGGGCGCAGCGCATGGGGGCTGCGCCTGCACGCGGATTTCTAAGCTCCTACCCCTTGGCAGCCTGACGGTGATCACCCGCTGGGGTGAAGATCCTTCGGTGTTCGCCGCCCCCGCCATATGTTATGGCCGGTAGCGAGAGTATGCCGCTGTCCACGGGTTCCCCGCCGAAACCGCAGACACCTCCCGCGCCCCAAATCGTCGGGCAGCGCGGCGGCGTCTACGAGATCGTGCAGGCGCTGACCGAAGGCGGCATGGGCGAAACGTTCATCGCGCGGCGGCGCGGCGCGGGCGACGCCGAGTTCCTCTGCTGCCTCAAGCGCATGCGGGGAAGGGTCAGGCGCGAAGAGTTCCTGCACGAAGCCGCCATCGCGAGCCGGCTTCAGCATGACTGCATCGTGCGCACCATCGATGCCGACGAAGACGAGCGCGGCTCGTGCTTCCTCGTCATGGAGCTTCTAGATGGCGTCAACCTGGACCAGCTGCTCGAGCATTACGAAATCGGAGGCCGCACCATGCCGCCGGCTCTCGTGCTCTACGTGCTTGTGCAGGTGCTCGAAGCACTCGACTACGCCCACACCTTCGTCGATGAGGCCGCGCAGATCTCCGACATCGTCCACCGCGATGTGACCACCACCAACATCCTCATCACACGCTGGGGCCGCGTAAAGCTCATCGACTTCGGCATCGCCCGATGGCGCACCCGACCGAGTCACACCCGAACCGGACACCTGAAAGGAAAGTATCCGTACACGCCGCTTGAACAGCGCGAGAAGGGCGCTGTCCTTGACGCACGGGCCGACCTCTTCAGCCTCGGCGTCTCGGCGTACCAGATGCTCGCCGGCGCGCTGCCGTTCGGCGATCCGTTTGATGAACACGCGACGGTCGAGGCGATGAAGGGGGGGCGCTACATCCCGCTATGGGATCACCTGCCGACCCTCGACCGGCGGCTGTGCGACATCGTCCACCGTATGATCAGCGTGGAGCGCGATCACCGGCCGAGCTCGGCGCGCGAGCTTCTCCGCGAGCTGCAGGGGCTCGACCACACCCCGTTCGCGCACACTGCGCTCGCGGCCGACACCGCGCGCTGCAGAAGCGAGCTCGACCAACGCGGCCCCGAAGACGGCGTGTACGACGACAGCCTCGAGCTCGCCCAGGGGCTGGTCGCCGCGCGTGCCTCTGCGCCGGCCACGCGCACCCCCAGCAACCTCAAGCTCGACTCGGCCGAGACGCCAGCAAGACCCCTCGATACGTTGGAGCGGCACGATGCGTACGTCGCTGCGCGTACGGGTCCACGTTCGCGGCGGCAGTTCTGGATCGCAAGCATCGCGGCCGTCGCCACCATCGGGGTGGTGTCGACGTCGGTCCTCATGCTCACCCGGACGGTCGGCTCTCCGCCGCCTCTCCCCGCGCACGCAGCCCCCGTCAAGCACGACGAAGCCGCTACGCACCGCGTCATCGTCGAATCGCCCTCCGTAGCTTTGCTCAACCCCTCTCCGTCGCCTTCGGCGGCCCAGGAGGCACCCGTGAGCACGCCCGCGGGCACGACGCCTACGACGTCCCCGACGCAGCGCGAGGCGGCGTCGGAGCCGCATGGTCGCGACGCCCGGCGAGCGCGTGGTGCGGAAGCAGCGCCCACAGGCAGCGCGGAGATCCGCGTGGTGGCTGTCACCGGATACGCGTACGCCGAGCTTCACGCAAACGGTCGCAAGTACCGCGATCGCTCGCCGCTTCGCGTTGCCAAGCTCCCCCCTGGAACCTACCCCGTCTTGGCTGCCGCTAACCCGAACATGGAGGGTGCTGTGGAGCGCACCATCACCATCATCGCTGGCGTACAAGCGAAGCTCGCTATCCAGCTGTCCACGTTCTAACGGTGTCGCACATCCACGGCACTTCGCGTATTATCACTTGTGTGATATGGCGACGTTGATACGCTCTCGTAGTGGGTGGCAAATCTCCCAACGAGCGTACGCATTCGTAGCGGCGAAGGCCTGAGCGGGTTGAGAACGACACATGGCGGCTAAACCGAAGAAGGTAGCGATCACGGTAAAGAAGTCCTCGGACTCATCGACCGAGTGGCTTGCGGCTGCCCAGGACGGGTCTGGGGCGACAGCCCGCCACGCAGTTCCGCACCACGCCATCGAGCATGTGCACGCGCAGCTTCGCGCCAAGTTCGGGGACGACGTAGAGGTCGAGTACGAACTCATCCTGCCGAAGGAGCTTGAAAAAATGCGTGTCGACCTTCACGAGAAGGAAGACAAACTGCAGACGCTCCTCGCGGAAGTGCCTCGCGACCGCTACGCGTTCATGGTGGCGTGTATGCGCGAACAGATTCGCCAGATCGACATGGCGAGCCTCATGAAGCTCTCGCAGAGCTACTTGGCTTCCTTGATTCGGAAGGGTGTGAACACCGCGGAGCGACCCTTGCTTAAGCGCTCGCGAGGTAGTCGCTCGTCCTGAAGGGGTCGCTTCGGCTCGTTCTCGAGTCGGAATCGCGCAGTGCCCGAGAACTGCTCAGGTTAGCTCGTTCCCTACGACTGACGTGACTTCAAGGTGGGTCGGCGGCTCCTCGGCCTCGGCGAGGATACGCCCGCGGCCTGCGGTGCCGTCTCTGATCGCGCACGCTTCGAGGTTCGTATCACCCTCTCGACAGCCAGCGCTTGACACCTGAAAAGGTCGTGCGGCGCGGAAGACCCAGCCGCCAGCACAACGAGGGGCGGTGCCTAACGGATTTCCCACCCTGACCTCAAGCCAGGCCAGCAAGTGGTGCCTCATGGCGGCGCCTTCAGCGTAAGTTTCGTGCAAGTGCCACCTCAGAGGAAGTCTGCTTCGTTCGTCGCGCGAAGGGCGCGGAGCTCGTCTAGGAGTTCCGCGTCGCTGGCGGCGTCGTCGCTCAAGCGCGGCCATCGCGTGGGTTGTGGCAGCCCTTTGTCGACCAGCCACGCAGCGAGAACGGCTCGCTCGTCCGCTCGGTAGAGATGTCGCGCGAGCTCGTGAGCCAGTTCGATTTCAGAATGCGGCGAGCGCCCGCTCTTGGCGTCATCCACGTACCCGAAGTGGCAGTACACACGGCAGAGCAGCAGCGGATAGCCGAGCGCTACCGCGATGTACTCCGCATGCAAAACCGGATCGTAGACTGGCGTGCCGTTCACCGGCCGAGTTAGGAGATGGCGATAGCGCCTCCAGCATTCTGATCGCCAGTCCGGCTTCCCGCCTTCCGAGCGCTGCTGCCGCCCGTGAGCTTCGCGCGTCGTGCTCGTGAGTTCGAACCAGGCTTGGTGGGGGTAGAACAGATCCTCCCGCAGGTACCGGGGCAACTCATGCAGCCACTGGCGCGTGTAGTCCTGCAAGAGGAGTGCAGTCTCGTTGACCTCGTACTCGACGAGCCAGTGCGCCTCAAGTTCGTCCGGCACGTTCTCTATGCTCGTGATCAGCGCACCACGTAAGCCTCGCAGAGAGCGGGTGCTAGCGACCTCTGGCGAGAGCTCGCCGTCGATAACTCTCGCTGCAAGGGCATCGCACAGCAGACGCGCGCGCGCGTCGCCATGCTGCTTAGCTTCGAGGTGACGTGGAGCAGGCCAGCCCGCCTCGTCCGCGAGGTAAGTCGCGATCTGCGCTCGAGTCGTCCCGAGTGCGCGCTCCAGCGCCACGACCCGTCGCTCATCGCGCTCCCAGAGCAGGGCCCAGATCAGGTCCCGGCTGTCAGGAGCGCGCCAATCCGCACACGGCCGTGGGAGCTCGTCGTTCACGAGCTCGGGCTCGGGCTTCGCGTCCGCGCCGTGCACCGCTACGTGTGCGTGCTGGTGGCGACGCACCGCTGCGCAAGCCTCGTCAAGATCAAGCGGCTGCGCCACGTTCGTGTAGCTACCGAAGATGCGCTCTTCTTCGAAGCTGTAACTCACGTGCGGTAGCAACAGAAGCGAATGCTCACGACAAGCGGCTGTGCAGGTTGCGTAGAGCATGCTGTCGACAAGCATCGCGTGGACGGCTTTCAACCGCTGCACGTCTGCACCTTGGACGGCTAGGTATACCGTGATCGGTCGTTTGCTTGTGACGAGCGCCGTGGGGTCGAAGTCGGAGCGCTCGAGGTTCTTGCGCACGACTGGGTCACTCACGGCACGCAAGTGGTGCGTCAGATCGTTGCAGGCTTTACGATGATTCATCGGTCCAACGAGCACGTCTGCGAGCTCGCGAGCGACGGCGGCAACTCGCGGGTGGTTCGACGTTCGTTGGCCCCTCGGGTCGTGCCACGGCATGGTGGGATCATGCGGCGTCGTCAGCCATTCGGCGGCGATGTGCTGCGGCTCTCGGCTCCGCAGTACCCCCAGGAAATCGAAGAGCCCCGGCAAGCTCGACGTCCTGCCGACACGCCGGTCAAGGTTGACCATGTGGATGGTAGCGGCGTGAAGGAACTCGCGCGTGGACAGACCGGTGAACTCTGAGATGTTCGTCGCCAGCGATTCTGTCAACCGGAGCAGGGCGCTCGCTTCTTCCTCCCACGTGCCGCAACAGATAGCGTCGAAGGGATTCAAGCGTGCAGAGTCGGGGTTCGTTAGCTCGATTCGTATTACTTGCTGTGAAGTGGACCCCGTTTTTCGGACCACCCCTTAAGGTGTAAAAGGGGCCTGCTCCTCGACCCTCGAGGAGCACGAGCCAATGAAGAAGACACGCATCAAGCACACGCCGGCATTCAAGGCCAAGGTCGCGCTCGCGGCCGT
>DASUME010000189.1:0-3265 GCA_036277895.1 Polyangiales bacterium | reverse complement strand
GAAGGCGCGTCCGCGGTTGGAGTGCTGGGCCGCCGGTTCTTGCGCAGCTCGGCCAGGGTGGCGACGTCCAGGTCGACCTCCAGCTCGCGCATGCGCAGCTTCGAGAGCGCCCCGCGCGGGTCGTACAGCGCGTGGAACCAGCCGAGCTCCACCTCGATCGAGGCGATGCGCGCCAGAGGCTTGCCCTGCTGCTGGACCGAGACGTCCGTGAAGCTGAGCCCCGACAAGCCGGCCGAGCTGCCTCCGACGGTCCAGGTCAGGCCCATGCGCTCCAGCCGCTCCGCCGCCTTGCCGAGCGCGACGCGCGGCACGACGATCACGAAGCCGAGCAGGGCCGTGAGCAGCAGCGTGCCAGCCAGCGCGAGCCAGCGGCCGTACCGTGAACGCGCTACCCAGTCTACGCCCGGCCGCAGAGATTCGAGGTTCAATCGATTACCAAGCCGTCCCAGAGCGCTGACGCTAGCACCGACGCTCTCTGGAGGTCACTGGCAGTTGAGCTGGCGCTCATGGGTCGCCATCGCGGCACAACGAGCGGGGCCAAAAGACTTGCCGGCCAGGCGATCGGTGAAGGACGGCAGCTCTTCGCTCCGGGCCCGGAGGTCGGGCAGCGGGTGGTCCTGGAGCTTCGCGCGCCAGCCGGCGCGTTCGAGGCCTCCAGCGTGGAGTTGAGGCCCCTAGCCCCCGTCTTTCACGACCAAGTGACAACAAGGTGACAATCTTGGACGCAGCCATCAGCGCTTCATCGATTTGCCATAGAGTGTACGGCTCGGGTCGCGAGGGCAGCATCGATGAATCACGTGTCGTGGGAAGTTCACCTGTGGTGGGCGGCCTTGGGTGCCGTCAGTCTCATCAACCTGGTCCTGTGGGGGATCTCGGCGCGCGCATTCCTGCGCAAACGTTCGCTCGAGAACTGGAACCTGCACGCCACGCGTTGGCCTCACCTGGTGCTATCCGCCGTCTACGTGGTGGTCTGCGGCTTCCGCTCGGTGCTGCCACGTGCGGACGTGCAGCGCATCGTGCTCTACGACTCATGGCTGTCCAGCGTGTTCGTCGGACGCTCCGTGGCAACGGTGGCCGAGCTGTGCTTCGCGGCGCAGTGGGCGCTGCTGCTGCACGAGCTCGCGAGCAGCCGCAAGCAGACCTACGGCATGTACCTCGCGCGCGCGGTGGTTCCGATGATCGTCGTGGCCGAGATCTGCTCCTGGTACGCGGTGCTGACCACCAGCTACCTCGGCAACACGCTGGAGCAGTCCATCTGGACCGGCACGGTGGCGCTGATGATCGGCTCGCTGATCATGCTGATGCGCGAGTCGAGCGGCCCGCTCAAGAGCGCGCTGCGTGGCGGCGTGATCGCCTGCACGGCCTTCGTGGTCTTCATGTGCGCGGTCGACGTGCGCATGTACCTGACCCGCTTCATCGCCGACGAGGCGGCCGGACGTAAGTACCTGCCCATCGTGGACGGCCTGCACGATGTCGCCACCCGCTGGGTCGTGACCCACTCGATGGCCGACTGGTCGCAGGAGATGGCGTGGATGGGCCTCTACTTCAGCGTCTGCGTGTGGATCAGCATCGCGCTGCTGCACGCGCCGCGCTTCGAGCACGGCGCGTTGGTGCCAGTGCGCAAGACCGCGCGCGTACGTGCGAGCGCGGTGCGCGCCGAGGGCGTGCCCGCGGAGTGAGTCGAAGCGCGCGGTCTCTCCGCACGCGAGCCAACTCACCGCACGACGTCCGGCACGAAGCGCTGCTCGGTCATGGGCGGCCGCTCGTAGTCGGCGTACTTGGTGCGCTTGGGCATCTTGATCGGCTCTGGCGTCAGGTCCTTGTAGGCGACGCACGAGAGCAAGTGCGCGAGGCAGTTGAGCCGCGCACGGCGCTTGTTGTCCGCCTGCACGACCCACCAGGGAGAGTCGGGCAGGTCGGTGTGGCGGAACATCTCGTCCTTGGCCTTCGAGTACTCGACCCAGCGCTTGCGGGACTCGAGGTCCATCGGGCTCAGCTTCCAGCGCTTGATCGGGCTCTCGTTGCGCTCCTGGAAGCGCTGCTCCTGCACGTCGTCGCTGACCGAGAACCAGTACTTCACGAGGATGACCCCGGAGCGCTGGAGCATGCGCTCGAGCTCGGGCGTCGCGCGCATGAACTCGTCGTACTCGGCGTCCGTGCAGAAGCCCATCACGCGCTCGACGCCGGCGCGGTTGTACCAGCTGCGGTCGAACAGCACGATCTCCCCGGCGCCGGGCAGGTGAGCGACGTAGCGCTGGAAGTACCACTGCGTCTTCTCGCGCTCGGTGGGCGCGGCCAGCGCGACCACGCGGCAGAGCCGCGGGCTGATCGCCTCGGTGATGCGCTGGATCGCGCCGCCCTTGCCCGCAGCATCACGCCCCTCGAACAGCACCACCACGCGCAGGCCCTTCTCCTTCACCCAGGCGGCGAGCTTCACGAGCTCGACCTGGAGCCGAAGCAGCTCCTTCTCGTAGACCTTCTTGGGGAGCTTGGTGGCGGAGTGGTCGGGGTCGAGCGCGGAGTCGAGCGCTCCGGCGAGGTTGGTGCCATACGAATGGCCGTTGCTCGCGGCCGCCTCCGGCACCCCGTTCTCCGCCTTGTTACCTTCGCGCTTTTTCTTCTTCTTCGTCATCGCCGCCTCGTCACAAACGAACCGCGCATGCGAGGCCGTGTCGAGCGCAATGGCGCAGGCCGGAGCGCATTTCCCCGCAAGGAAATGCACGCGCAACGTGCCGCAGCCCTGCAGCGCGGGCGACGGAAAAAGAAAAGCCCCGAAGCTCTGTTAGAAGCTTCGGGGCTTTGTGGATAAACCTGGCAACGACCTACTCTCCCACGCACGCGCGCGCGCAGTACCATCGGCTCAGGAGGGCTTGACTTCCGAGTTCGGGATGGGATCGGGTATGGCCCCTCCGACATCGTCACCAGAAAAAACTGTGATTGTTGTCGAATAGGAGAGAGAGAGAAAGCTGCGATTCTGGCTGCGTCTGAGTGCATGGGACTTTCGACAGCTTGTTCAGCTGGAGTCCGGATGCTGAGCCCTGCGGAGGGCAAACAGCGCGATGCGCTTAGTGATAGGTCAAGCCTCACGGCCGATTAGTACTGGTTAGCTCCACACATTGCTGTGCTTCCACACCCAGCCTATTACGTCGTAGTCTTCGACGGGCCTTCAGGGGACTTACGTCCCGGGATACCTCATCTTGAGGCCGGCTTCCCGCTTAGATGCTTTCAGCGGTTATCCGTTCCGTACATAGCTACTCGGCGATGC
>DASUME010000188.1:0-16574 GCA_036277895.1 Polyangiales bacterium | reverse complement strand
GGCCCATGATCGAGCCGAACGCTCCGCCGTCGGCGAGTCCCTTCACTTCTTCGAGGATCTCGGCTTTCCCCTTCGCGGCGCCGCCCGAGAAGATCACGATGCGCTTGCCGTTGAACGCGCTCTGCACCACGTGCTGCACGCGCTCGGCCAGCGTCGCCTTCGGTACGTCTCCGTAGTACTTCTGGGCTTCCTTCTGCTCGATGAAGTCGCTCGGCGGCTTCACCTTCACGATGTGCGCGCCGAGCTGGCAAGCGATGTGCGCCGCGTACGCGATCACGTCGAGCGCGGTCTCGCCGTTCTTGCTGATGCCGGCGCCGCGCGGGTACGACCACACCACGGTGGGCAAGCCGACGGCGCGCGCCTCCGCGATCAGGTCGCGCAGGTTCTGGTACTGCTCGTTGCGCTCGCCCGAGCCGGGATAGATCGTGTAGCCGATCGCGGTGGCGCCGAGGCGCAGCGCGTCTTCCACCCCCGAGGTCAGCGCCGAGTTCGGCTGGTCCGGACCGCCGAGTGAGTCCGAGTTGTTGACCTTGAGGATGAACGGCAGCCGACCCGCGAACTTGCTCGCGACCGCCTCGATGAAGCCCAGCGGCGCGGCGTACGCGTTGGTGCCGGCCTCGATCGCCAGGTTGGCGTGGTACTCGGGATCGTAGCCGGCGGGGTTGGGCGCGAAGCTGCGCGCCGGACCGTGCTCGAAGCCCTGGTCGACGGGCAGGATCACGAGCTTGCCGGTGCCGGCCAGGGTGCCCGTGTTGAGCAAGCGGCGGAGGTTTCCGATCACGCCGGGGGTCTCCCCGGCATAGTTCGCAAGGATCTGCTCGACTGCGTTGCTCATGTCCTTCTCCTGCGCCTTTTGCTGGCCGATCCGAGGGATCCGGCCGCAACGTGGAGTGTTGTACACGCGCAACGAACGAGCAACTGCGGGGACACGCTGCGGAGGTTTGCCCCTCGAGCGACGCGCGCAGGAGCGAGCTTCAGTCGAGCTCGAGTGCGACGGCGGTCGCGTGGATCACCGACGCGATACGCACCGCGTCGTTGGCCTGTTCTTCACGGAGCCCGAGCGCGAGCGCGGCCTGCTCGTGGTGTTGGATGCAGCTCTCGCAGCCGTGGATGGCGCTGACCGCGAGCGCGAACAGCTCGTAGTCGGCCTTGTTCGCGACCTCGGAGCGCTTGCTCATCGCCAGCCGCGAGTGGTGCGCCTGGTAGCTCGGCTTGGCCAGCAGGTGGCGAAACCGGAAGAAGACGTTGTTCTGCGCCATCAGCACCGCGGCGACGCGGGCGTCCTCGATCACCGAGGCATCGTCGATCTCCGCCTTCACGGCGGCGCTCAGCGCACGCGAGCGTGAAGCGTATGCCGACGCCAGCGCCACGCCCCAGCGCTGGCGCACGTTCAAGCTCGAGGCATCGGACAACACGCGCTCCAGGTTGCGCGAGACGTCAGCCGCAGCAGCGGGCAGCGCGAGGTGCATGGGCTCAACGTGAGCCCCCGACCGCTGATTGTCCAGTCGCATCATCATGAACGACATGATAGGTTGCAGCTATCATGGCCTTTGCCCCGCATCCGTTCACGCTACGCCAGCTGCAGTACGTCGTCGCCGTCGCCACCACCAAGAGCTTCCGTGGCGCCGCCGCCATGTGCCACGTCTCGCAGCCCTCGCTCAGCAGCCAGATCGCGCAGGTCGAGGGCGCACTCGGCGCGGCGCTGTTCGAGCGCGATCGACGCGGCGTCTTGCTGACGCCGGCTGGAGAAGATCTGATCGAACGCGCGCGCGCCTTGTTGCGCGACGCGGACGACCTGGTGACCACGTCACAGCGTTATGCCGACCCGCTCTCGGGCACGCTGCGCGTGGGCGTGATCCCCACCATCTCGCCGTACGTGCTGCCGGAGGTGGCGCCGGTGCTGCGCAAGGGCTTCCCGCGGCTGTCGCTGATCTATCGTGAGGACAAGACCCAGACGCTGGTCGAGAAGCTGGAGCAGGGCGAGCTCGACACCGCGCTGCTCGCGCTGGAGGCCAACCTCGGCGACCTCGCGCACGAGCTGATCCTCGACGACCCGTTCGTGCTCGCGGTGCCGCGCACGCACCGCTTCGCCGATCGCAAGAAGCCGGTCACGATGAACGACCTGGAGGGCGAGAACGTGCTGCTGCTCGACGACGGCCACTGCCTGCGCGAGCAAGCGCTCAGCTTCTGCCAGCGCGCGAAGACCGAGGAGCTGGAGTTCCGCGCCACCAGCCTCGGCACGCTGTGCCAGATGGTCGCAGGCGGCGCCGGCGTCACGCTCTTGCCCACGCTCGCCGTCTCGACCGAGAACCGTCGCGGCAACTTCTCCGTCATTCCCTTCAGCAAGCCCCGGCCCGGCCGCACCCTCGTGCTCGCCTACCGCAACGCCAGCCCCGCGCGCGAGACGCTGAGCGCGATCGCTGCCAGCCTGCGCAAGACGCTACAAAAGACCGTCGCAGCCTAGACTCTAGAAGTTGCTGTTCTCCAGCACGTCGCACAGGTGGTCCGGGTCGATCACGCGCTTGTCCGCCTTGCCCTTGTACTTCGAGACGTAGGCGAGCACCGGGAAGTCGTCGCCGCAGCCGAGCACGGCCGAGAACGCGAGCGTGGTCGAGTACGCGTCGCTGACGATGCTCCACAGATTGTTCTGATGCGAGCCGTACTGGCCGTACATCCCGGTGTTGTTGCAGACGCTGTCCGCCTCGAAGAAGCTCGATGAGGCTTCGCCCATGTACTCGCCGCTGCTGTCGAAGACCTGCAGGTCGAAGTAGCAGTTGATGCCGGTCAGCGGTGCGGTCGGATCGGCTTCCTGTTCGCAGTACGGCGCGGCCGCGCAGACCCTGGCCGAGCCGCTCAGGGCGGTGCAGCAGCCGGACTCGCACTCGCTGTCTTGCGCGCAGGTCGCGAGGCAGGCGGGGTACGGGGCTTCCGCGCTGACCACACAGGCCGTCCCATCGCAGCACGCGCCGAGCTGGCAGTCCTCGCCGTCCGCCACGCACGAGCCCGCGTCGTTGCCGGCATCGTTGCCCGCGTCGATGCCCCCATCGATCGCGGCGGCATCCGCAACACGCGCGTCCCGCACCTCGGCCGGCCCCGCTTCGATCGCCGCGTCGAGCAAGGCAGCCGGCGCCGCGTCGCTCGACTTCCCGACTCGCGCGTCTCTCTCGCCGGGGATCGGCGGGTCGCCGGGGCCGTCATCGTCACCACAGGCGACGAGCGCGAGCACAAAGAGCAAGCTCCGCTTCATGGTGCGCGGAATGTAGCGCCAAAGCCCCGCGGGCAAGCCCGAGCCTCACCCCGTTGTGACGTTCGCGCGCACGGCCTGCGCGGCGCGGTCGACCTGCTCCAGGATGCCGCGCGCGTGCACCAGGAACGTCTCGCCCGCGGGCGAAAGCCGCACGCCCTGCGCCGAGCGCTCGAACAGCGGCGTGCCGAGCTCGTCTTCCAGGCTGCGGATCTGGCGGCTGAGCGGCGGCTGCGAGATGTGCAGGCGCTTGGCGGCGCGCGTGACGCTGCCCTCTTCCGCCACCGCCACGAAGTAGTGCACTTGCGCGAAGCTCATCGGTCTGGCCACTGTGCTTCGACCGCCCGGTCAGATCAAAGAGGTATTTCTCGAGCGGTGCCCCTTCGCGCACGCTGGGGCGGTGGCCATCGAACGTTTCACCCCTGACGAACAGGCGCGCCTGCGCGCCGCCGGGCGCGCCGCCGCCCTGACGCTCGCCCATGTCGGCGAGCGCCTGCGCCCCGGCATCTCGACCAGCGAGATCGACCGCTGGGTGAGGCAGCATACGCGCGAGCTCGGCGGCACCCCGAGCCAGCTCGGCTACCATGGCTTTCCGGCCGCGGTCTGCACCAGCCGCAACCAGGTCGTCTGCCACGGCGTGCCCTCGCCGAAGGACGTGCTGCAGGAGGGCGACATCGTGAACGTCGATGTCACCACCGGCCTGAATGGCTTCCACGGCGACACCTCGATCACGTACGCGATCGGCGAGGTGAGCGCCGAGGCGCGGCACGTGATGGACGTCTCGCAGCGCTGCCTGTGGGCCGGCATCCGCACCGTGCGCGCCGACGCGAGGCTCGGCGACATCGGCGCCGCGATCGTCGAGCTCGCCACCAAGGAAGGCTGCACCGTGGTCACCGACTACGGGGGCCACGGCATCGGCCGCAAGATGCACACGGACCCGCACGTGCCGCACGTGGGCAAGCGCGGCGAGGGCATGCGCCTCAAGGCCGGCATGGCGATCACGATCGAGCCCATGATCTGCCTCGGCTCGAACAAGCTGCGCCAGCTCGACGACGGCTGGACGGTGGTCACCACCGACGGCAAGTGGTCCGCCCAGTTCGAGCACACCGTGCTGGTCACCGAGACCGGCTACGAGGTGATGACGTTACTCTGAGCGCCGCGGCGCCGTCGCCCTCACCACCAGCGAGAACGTAAACGCCTCCTCGCTGACGTGCACCTCGCCCGCGGCCACACCGAGATCGATCGACTGCGTCGTGCTCAGCATCGCGGGCATCGCGATCGAGCGCGTCAGCATGGTCCCGAACTTCCAGGTCGGCGCCACACGCTCCATCAGCGCGCGGTTCACGGCCTCGGTCAGCGTGCTGTCCAGCCGCGCCGGCACCCCGCTCAGGTCCGCTTGCTCGATGCGCGGCTTGAACGCCAGCGCCGGCTGCCCGTCGAGCTCGACCACCGAGGGCGTCATCAGCACGCTCAGGTTGCGCGCCGTGATCGGGACGTTCATGCCCAGCACGGGCCAGCGGATCTGCGCGCGGCAGGCGATGCGCAGCCCGCGCCCGGGCACCAGGTCGATCGTCTTGGGGTCGCTCAGCAGCAGGTAGCGCTCGTCCTTCTTGGGGTCGCCGAGCTGCAGCTTGAGCGGCAGGAACTCGGAGGCGAACGCGACCACTTCATCGCGCGAGAAGACGGCCTGCAGCTTCATGACCGGGGGTGCCTAGCAGGAGCCGGGCGTCTCGGCCCGCCGCATTCCGATCCCAACGGGGCGCTTTTGTCCTGTCGAAAGCTGAACGTTCCGGTACCACTCGACCAGACCGCGCCTACGTTCTGGCAGCGCGCCTCGACCAGCGAGGCGACTTGTGGAGTGCGATACACGCGTGAAGGGCTCGTTCGGGAAAACCTTGGTCTGGCACGTTCGCTGCTTGATGCCGAGTCGCACCAACGCCGTGTGTTGGCTGGCGCTCGTCTTCGCGCTGGCGGCTGGCGCCTGCGCGCACAAGCCCAAGCAACGCTACGGCATCGAGAAGCTGAGCTTCACGGGCATGAAGGAACTCGACGCGAACGCGCTGCGCGCCTGCTTGGTCACCGAGCAGCGCGACAAGGTCACGCTCGGCCTGGGCGCGATCGTCAGCTCCGACTGCGGTGTGCCCCCGTTCGACAAGAAGCGCATCAACGCGCGCCTGTTCGCGCTGCCCTGGGCGGCCTGGCCGGTCTACGACGAGGCCGTCTTCAAGCTCGACGTCGAGCGCATCGAGCGCTGGTATCAAGCGCGCGGCTTCTACGGCGTGCGCGTGCTGAACGTGGAGTTCAAGCCCACGGACGCGCGCGGCAGCGATGCCTGCGCGGACCCGAAGGGCGACTGCGAGCTCGAGATCGAGGTCAAGCTCGAGGAGGGCCAGCCCGTCAAGGTGCGCGAGGTCCAGCTCGACATCGAAGGCAAGCTCGACCCCAAGCTGGTCAAGAAGATCTACGCCGCGATCGACCCGGACAAGGGTGACATCTTCGACGAGGCGCTCTACGACGAGGCGCGCGGGAAGCTCGCCGACGTGCTGCGCGAGGCCGGCTACGCGCGCGCCGCGGTGGTGGGCGCGATCGAGGTCAACCGCGGCCTCTTGGTGGCCGACATCAAGTTCACGATCACGCCGGGCCCGCTGTGCCACTTCGGCGAGGTCCAGATCACCAGCAAGGGCAAGATCCCCACCGAGCCCGTCTACGCGGCCACCATGCTGCGCAAGGGCCAGCTCTACCAGGAGAGCGCACTCGACGACGCACAGCGCTCGATCTACGCGCTCGGCGCCTTCTCCGCCGTCACCGTCAAGGGCGACCTCGAGCACTCCGAGGGCGCCGAGGTGCCGGTGCTGGTCAACGTGGAGCCGCGCCGCGAGAGCCAGTGGCTGGTCGGCGGCGGCATCTTGTCCGGTATCCCGCAGCAGAGCGCCGCCGCGATCGAGAACATCAGCGTGCCGCAGTGGGACGTGCACCTCGTGGGCAGCTACGAGAACCGCAACTTCGTGGGCGGGCTGCGCAAGTTCCGGATCGAAGAGCGCCCGCGCATGCTGTTCCTCGGGCCGTTCCCCGCGGTGCCCGACAACAGCCCGCGCTTCGGCAACACGATCAGCGTGAACTTCTCGCAGCCGGGCATCATCGACGGCCGCACCTCGCTGGTGCTCGACACCAGCTGGGACAACGGCCCGGACCCGTTCTTGCTGTTCTTCCGCAACGACATCGGCGTCGCGCTCGGCCTGGAGCGCGGCTTCTGGCGCCAGCGGATCAACGTGCGGCTCGCGATCCATCAAGAGGTCATGCGCGTGGCCCCACGCCAGCCGATCCGCGATGACGTCAGCAAGAAGCTCAACCAGGACTGGGAGCTGCAGTACCTGCGCAACGGCGAACAGAATTTCCAGGTGCGTCAGCAGCAGGCGCAGCTGATCGACGAGCAGAGCAGCTACGTGCTGCCGTTCGTCGAGCAGCGCATCACGGTCGACCTGCGCGACGACGCCGTCAAGCCCACCAAGGGCGGCTACCTGCGCCTGCTCGCGCACGAAGCGTTTCGCCTGCCCGATACCGCCTCCTGGAACTACGTTCGCCTCACGCCCGAGGCGCGCGGCTACGTGCCGCTCGGCCTCGGCATCGTGCTCGCGGGCAAGTTCGAGCTCGGCTGGCTCAAGATCCTCGACGCGTCGAGCAAGCTCGACGAGGTCGGCCAGCTCCTCGGCCCCACGGCCTATCGCTTGCGCGGTGGTGGCGCGACCAGCAACCGTGGCTTCGCGCCCGGACGCCTGGGCGACAGCACGAACGGCGGCACGCATCGCTGGGGCGCATCGCTCGAGCTGCGCGTCCCGCTGTCCAAGGCCTTCTACGTCGTCGGCTTCAGCGACATCGGTGACGTGAACTCTGGCGCGGATCTGGTGCGCACGTACAACGGTCAGATCATCGACGAGAGCACCTCGCCGCCCGGACGCGAGGGCTACGACGGCGTCCCGGCCGTGGTTCGCCGGCAGGGCGGCTTTCGCTGGCGCTACATCAACGGCACGATCGGCGGCGGTTTGCGCTACTACACCGTGATCGGCCCCGTGCGCCTCGACGTCGGCTACCGCCCGAAGTGGTACCAGGGCGACGCCGACAACTCGCAGCGCATGAACCTCGGCAAGTTCCTCGGCGGCAAGTTCCAGGGCGCCGTGCAGCTCACGATCGGAGACGCGTTCTGATGAAGCGCGTCGCAAAGATCCTCGGCTACACGCTGGTGGGCCTCCCCGTCTTTGCGCTCGGCCTCGTCACGCTCGTGTTTCTGTTGCTGATGATCCCGCCGCTGCGCGCCCTCGCCGTGAAGCAGGGCGTCGCGTACACGAACGAGAGCGTGCTGGAGGGCATGACGCTCAAGGTCAAGGCGGTCGACCGCATCGACCCGTGGGGCATCAACGCGCGCGGCATCGAGCTGTTCGACGACCAGGAACGCCTGTTCGTCGGGGCGCCGTGGGTGCTGGTGCGGCTCAAGCCCTGGTCGTTGATCAGCAACAAGCTGCGCATCACCCGCGCGGAGATCGACGGCGCGGAGGTGCACATCTACGCGCCCGAGCCGAAGCCGCCCGAGCCCGAGGAGCCGCCGAGCGAGCCCTCCACGTTCGTGGTGCAGGCCGAGAACGCACGCGTGCGCGGCTTCCAATTCTACATGGACCTCTCGGGGCGTGAGCTGCACGCCACCGTCGGCACGCTCAGGGCGGGCGGGCAGTACGGCCCCAAGATCGCGGCTGCGATCACGGAGCTCACCGCGCGCGCCACCATCGACGATGAAGAAGCGCTGACGCTCAAGAGCACGGGCGCGGACTGGGACGCGGAAAAAGGCGGCAAGATCAGCCTGCAAGGCAGCGTGGCGGGCGCTCCACTCACGCTCGCCGCCCGCGTGCGCGGCCTCGACGACATGGAGCCGTGGCCGATCGAGAGCGCCACGCTGCGCCTGCAGGGCGTGAGCCGCCGCGCGCTCGCGCTCGCCGGCCTGCAAGACGGCATGGAGCTCAAGACGCCGCTCGACCTCACGCTCGACGCCAAGGCGGACACGAAGCAGCTAGAGGCCAAGCTCAAGCTCACCGCGCGCAAGATCGGCGCGGTCGCCGTCCAGGCCAGGGCGGACGACGACACCTACGCGGTCGACATCGGCATCTCCCCGATGCAGCTGCGCTCGGTCGCGGGCGGCCTGCCCGTGCTCAAGTTGCAGGGCGACATCGACGTGCGCGCCACGCACGGCAAGGACATGCTGCCGCGCAAGATCGACCTGCGCTGGAACGGCGTGTTCGTCGACGACGGTGCGGTGCCGCCGGGCGTCGTGAAGGCGCAGCTCGCGCTCCCCCTCGTGAAGCTCGACAGCCTGCAGATGCGCGGCCTCGAGGACAAGTTCGGGGTGCACGGCGAGTACGACCTCGACCGCGGCCGCGGCAAGGGAGCGGTCGAGTTCCATCAGCTGCAGCTGTCCGCGATCGAAGCACTGAAGAAGATGGGCATCGCGGGCCTGCTCGATGGTGCGCTGAGCGCGAGCTACACGCCGCCCAGCCTGGGCGCGGACGGCAACCTCACCGTGCGGGACTTCGCGCATCCATCGGCGCAGCTGCAGGCACTCGATCTCGGCATCGCGGTGGGCGGCACGCTCAGCACGCCGCAGGGCCACTTCAAGGTCAAGCTGAGCAAGCTGGCCGCCGGCGACCTCAAGCTCGACAAGCTCAGCGCCGACGCGCAGGCGAACCCACGCACGATGACCGCCAAGCTCGAGATGTCGGGGCCCGACACCGGCCTGCGCGCCGAGATCGGCGGCCAGCGTACGCAGAGCGGACTGCTACGCTTGCAAGGTATCGGGCGCGGCCAGTTCAAGAAGAAGGAAGTGCGCTTCGACCTGCGCGAGCTGACGTACGGCGATCAAGGACTCGCGCTGCAGCAGCTGGCGCTGTTCAGCGGCAAGCAGTCGGTGCAGGCCGAGGGCACGCTCGACAAGGACGACGGGCTCGACGTCCAGCTCGCGATCAAAGACATCGACCTCGCCACCTGGGCGGACCTCGCCGACTTGAAGCAGCTGACCGGCAAGATCGGCGGCACCGTCCAGGTCGACGGCACCACCAGCCTGCCGCGCGTCGACGCCAAGCTGAAGCTCGACAAGGTCGCCTACCAGGCCGACATCCCGATCGACGGCACGATCGACGTCAAGGGCGACCTCAACACGCGCAAGGCGGAGCTGACGCTCGGGCTCTACTCCAGCAGCGAGCTCGGCGCGCGCGGCGTGGTGCAGGTCGCGATCCCCAAGAAGCCCGCCGCGCTCGGCGACGCGATGCTGCTCGCCAAGGTGCACAGCGACCTCAACATCTACATGCCGGTGATTCAGATCTCGGCGCTCGCTGGGGATCAGCTCGCGGGCCTCGACGGCATGCTCACCGCCAAGATCCTGGCCGACGGCACGCTGGAGGATCCACACCTCGACGCGGACATCACCGCCGAGCTCAAGCTCCCCGAGCAGACGGGCAACCCGGAGGAGGCGCTGCACCTGACCGCCAAGGCAGACAAGGACCAGTTCAAGCTGAACCTGTGGACCAAGGACGACGAGGGCGATCTCTTGAGGCTGGACGGCGAGGTCCAGTGGCCCGGTGGCAGTCCACGCGCGGCGATCGAGCACCCCGCCGGCTGGCGCAACGCGCACTTCTACACGCAGGCTTCGCTGCAGCCGCGCCGGCTCGACATGATGCAGGGGGTGTTCGCGTACTTCACGAAGCTGTACGCGCTCGATCTGCCGCTGCGCACGAGCGCGCTGATCACGCTGCGCGGTGACGATGGCGTGCTCGACGGCAGCGCGAAGCTGCAGGCCACGATCTTCGGCGACAAGCTCGACGGTCGCTGCCGGATCGGCGCGCAGTCCAACGCCGACATCGACGCCAAGCTCGAGCAGGACAAGATCGAGGTCGAGCTCGGCGTGAAGACCGATGGCGGCGGCATGCTGAAGGGCAAGCTCGAGAGTGTGCTCGCGCTCAACGCGCTCGAGGGCACCGAGCCCGTGATCGGTCCTGCGCGCGTCACGCTCGAAGGCGAGAAGATCGCGCTCTACCGCATGCCCGGCCTGTGCAACCTCGCGGCGGGCGACGTGGGCTTCAAGATCGAGGCTACCGGGCTCGGCAAGGATCGCCCCGCGCTCGACCTGAACGCCAAGATCGAAGGCCTGCGCGCGCCCGGCATGCCCGCGATGGACGTGGTCACGTGGGTGAAGGCCGGCGGCGAAAAAGCCGAGCTGAAGATGTCGATGAAGGGCCCCGAGAGAGACGTGGGCTACATCGAAGGCTCGGTACCGCTCAGCTATCCGAACGGCAGCACCACGCCCACCGTGCTGCCGGACGCGCCGCTCAAGGCCAAGCTGCAGCTGGCGAAGCTAGAGCTCGCGAACGTGCTCGCCTTCACCGAGTCGCTCGGGCGCGTGCGCGGCACCGCCAGCGCCAACTTCGACGTCACGGGCAAGCTCAACGACCCACAGCCGAACGGCTACATCGAGCTCGAGAAGGTGGACCTCTCGATCGCGTCGCTCGCGCAGCCGCTGCGCGACATCGATGGTCGAATCGAGGTCAAGGGCCGCAGCGTCAACATCAAGAAGCTCACCGCGCACGACCGCGGCGGCAAGGTCGTGATCGACGGCTTCGCGAACATGGCGCAAGACATGACCGGCGACGCCGGCTTGTACATCGAGGCGGAGAAGTTCCCGCTGCGTCAGCAGGGCACCATCGTCGGCGAGCTCACCTTGCGCGCGCGCGCCGACGCCAAGATCCCGGCCGACCAGCGCGTGCAAGCGCAGCTGAAGATCGTCGACGGTCGGATCTGGCTGACCGGCGATCGCGGCAAGAGCGTGCAGTCGCTCGATGCACACCCGGACGTGCACTACTCCGACGAGAAGCAGGACGACATCTCCGACACCGAGCAGGCCAAGCAAGTCAGCGGCGGCGGCGGCATCACGCTCGGCTCGTTCACGATGAAGACCGAGAGCGAGCTGTGGCTCATGCACAAGGACTTCACGCTGCAGGTGGGCGTGGACATCAAGCTCTCGCAGAGCGAGGCCGGGCCCAAGCTCGAGGGCCAGGCCACGCTGGTGCGCGGCGAGCTGAAGCTGCTCGGCAAGCCGTTCACGCTGAAGAAGGGCGCGATCCGCTTCACCGGCGACATGCCGCCCGATCCGGAGCTCGACATCACCGCCGTCTACTCGCCGCCCTCCGGGCAGGATCTGATCGTGAAGGTCAGCGGGCGCGGCAGCATGCCGGTGCTGGAGTTCGGCGGCGCGGCCACCGACATCGGCGAGGCGGTCGCGATCCTCACGGGCGTGGGCGCGTCGAAGCAGAGCAGCCAGCAACAGGATGCTGCCTCACAAGTTGCCGGCATGGCCGCAGACATGACCGCGGGGCTCCTCGTGATGACCGCGCGTCGCGAGTTCGGTGACTGGGTGCCGATGATCTCGGTGGAGACTGGACAATCGGGTACACCCCGGGGCGCGAGCGCGGGGTTCGACGCCTCCAAGCTGATCCCCAACTGGGCGCGTGGCTTTGCACGCGGCGCGTATGTCGAGGGCACGGTCGGACAACAGTCCGAGCGCGGCGGAACCGTCGGCGTGGGCGTGAAGCTCGAGGTGGCGCTGCCGCACGACCTCGTGACCGAGCTCGGCTATCGCCCCACGGGCTGGAACACCGATATCGCCTGGGCGCCGTAAGCATCCGACGCTAACTTCGCCGGCGATGCCGAAGGTACGAGTAAACCGAGACGTCGAGCTGTTCTACGAGGAGTTTGGCGAGGGCGAGCCGCTGCTGCTGATCATGGGCATCGGCGCGCAGATGATCATCTGGGAAGAGGACTTCTGCCGCCAGCTCGCGGCCCAGGGCTTCCGCGTGATCCGCTTCGACAACCGCGACGTGGGCCTGTCGTCGCGGCTCGATGCGGCGCCCGTGCCGAACATGAACCGCATGCTGCTCTCGCGCCTGCGCGGCAAGCCGGAGCGCCCGCCCTACACGCTCGACGACATGGCGACCGACACCTTCCAGCTGATGGACGCGCTCGGCATCCGCGAGGCGCACGTGGTGGGGCTCTCGCTCGGCGGCATGATCGCGCAGTGCATGGGCTTGCTGCACCCCGAGCGCGTGAAGTCGCTGTGCATCATCATGTCCGCGCCCGGCGAGATCTTGGCTGCGATTCCCACGCCCACCGCGCTGCGCACGCTGATGACGCGCCCACAGAGCGTCACGCAGGAGGGCATCGTGGAGCACTTCATCAAGACCTGGAGCATCTTCGGCGCCGATCCGCACCGCACCTCGCCCGAGCGGCTGCGCGTGCTCGGCGGGCTGTCCTTCCAGCGCGGCATCAACCCGCGCGGCTTTGCGCGCCAGTTCGCCGCGATCATGGCCGCTCCCTCGCGCATCCGGCCGCTGCGCACGCTGCGCATCCCCACCGTCGTGCTGCATGGCGCCAGCGATCCGCTGCTGCCCCCGCACGCCGGCCGCATCGTCGCGGGACAGATCCCCGGTGCGCGGCTGTTCGTGATCCGCGGCATGGGCCACGACCTCGGGCCCAGCGTGTGGCCGTTCGCGATCCGTCAGATCGTAGACAACGCCCGCCGCACGCTGCCGCGCAATGCCAAGCGCCTGGGCACCGTGCGCGCGCTGCTACGGCGCCCGGTCGAAGTCTAGTCGGCGGCCACCACCACCACGCTCGTGGCGCCGGGTGCGGTGGTGACGGTCTTTCCAACCTGCTTGCCGGTCTGCAGCGCGCGCGGGCTCGTCCGACGAGCCGACGCCGAAGTCGGTGAAGTACACGCGCGAGCAGCCAGCCCCCCAACAAGGAGCTGAGGCTCTACGGCTCCTCGGACCAGCCGTCAAAGGCTCAGGGATGCAGCGCGGCCCACAGGCTCTCGGGCGTACACACGCGGCCGTCGACCGAGCCGAAGCGCACGGTCTGTCCCGGGAAGACTTCGACCCGGTTGCTCACCTGCTGGCCGTCGATGAACGTGTGGTTGCGGCTCTCCTGATCTTTCACCATCAGCCGCGAGCCATCGTGCATCTCGAACCAGGCGTGGAACTTCGAGACGCTGCGATGACGCAGCACGATGTCGTGGTTGCGCGCGCGTCCGACCGACACGTGCTGCAGGAACGAGCCGCCGTCCTCACGCTTCTTGATCGGAACGATGTGGCACGGCATGCGCAGCATCTCGTTCGGGATCTTGTCGACGCGACCGTGCTCCGGGATCGCAGGCGTGAGCACGCGCGGCAGCTTCTGCGTCGAGCCGCTGGCCGCAGACTTGTCGGTCGCGAACGTGGCGTCGAGATCGCGCACCACGGTGCGGAACGCGAGGCCGTCGGTCTCACCCGCCAGGCGGCTTGCCTCCAGAGCCAACAACCCCGTCGCCAGCTCCGAGTTCGGCTCGTCGAGCGAGATCAACAGGAAGAAACGCGTCTCGCAGCCCGCCAAGAAAGCGTCGAACGATTGTTGGCCTGCTTGGAGCACCAGCTCGCGGGGCTGCCAGTTCGTCAGGTCTTTCCGGACTGTCATGGCCTCATCTCAGTAGTCCTTCGATGCTTTCATGCTGGGGCTGACGATGTCAACGCTCGTTACCCGGCAGGAACAACACACGCGAAGAAGGCGACTCACGCGTTGCCACCGTCGCGCTCGAAGTCTGGAAAACCAGGTGCGAGCAGAGCGACGAACGCCGCTGGTCGCACCACGCCCAGCGCACGCATCGCGAACTCGGCGCGCTCGAGCATCGTTCGCCCTTCCTCGCCCCCGCGCAGCTGCCCATGTCGGTAACGCACCACCTCCTGGTGCAGCCGCATGTCCAGCGCGTCGAACTGGCCCTCGAGCTCGCGCAGCAGCGCCAGCGTGCGCTCCACGTCGGTGTAGGACGCCACGCAGGCCTCCATCAGGCGCCCGATCGCGAAGCCCCAGGACACGTCCTCACGCAGGATCGCGCGCGCATCTTCGCGCGCCGAGGCCAACAGCTTCTTGCGGTCACCCTGGCGCGCGAGCGCGATCGAGAGCCGCGCGCGTGTATGCCAGACCTCGATCCGCGTGTACTGAATCTTGCGCAGAAACAGGAGTTGCTTCCACTCCCGGTTCAGTCGCTCCAGCGAGCGCGCTGGTTGGTCGGCGTACAGGTCGACCTCGGCCAGGGCCTGGGTCGTGTACCAGTGCTGCAGGTGGTAGCCCTCCTGGTTCCACTGGTCCTCGGCGATCTTTACCTGGCGATATGCCTCGTCCACCTGGTCCGGACCGAGCCAGGCCCAGATGCAGCGGCGGGTGCGGCATGATGTCGCAGCGTAGAGGTCACCACGCGCTTCTGCGTCGCGCAGCACGCTCGGCACGCGCTCGACGATCTCGCGCACGCCGCCCAGGTAGGCCGTCGCCTGCAGCTCGAAGATCACCATCGTGCTCAGATCCCAGGCCAGCGTGGCGTTCAGGCGCTCGCGGATCACCTGCTGCGCCTCGCGCGTGAGCCGCTGGGCCTCGCGGAAGCGGCCCTCGAGGAAGCGCACCACACCTGCGGTCCCCTTCACCGCCGACAGCGCGTGCGGCTCCCCGGAGAGGCCGCCGATCTCCAGCCCTCGATCGATGTAGAACTGCGCGCGCGCAGGGTTCTTGTTGGAGGTCGCGCACAGCGCCGATTCCACGCTCATCGCGCGCGCCATCCGGTACGGATCGTTGGTGCGCAGCGCGACCAGCAGGTGCTCGGCCTGGTAGACGGCCCCGCGCAGGTTGTCCATGCACACCAGGGCCGCGCCGATGCCCCACAACATGTCCGCGCGCTGCACCAGGTGTGGGTCCTGGGGCTGGCTCGCCTTGCGCCAGCGTATGCGCTTGAAGCGGATCTTGAGCCGCCGCCACAGCAGCATCGCCACGGCAGACAGGTTGCTCGTGGGCACGCGCAGGCCGGTCAGCTCCTGCGCGCTGTCGAGCTCGCGGTACGCGTCCGCGACCTTGCCCGCGCGCAACAGCTGCGTGGTCGCGAGGCTGCGCAGCTGCATCGACTGCGCCGGCGCCGCTCCGACGGCCGCGAGCCGAAATGCATCCGCCGCCTCCATGCCGCGCCCGGCCAGCGCCAGGCAGTGGCCGAGTCGCTCGATCAAGCTGCGCCGGTGATCGTCGTCGATCGCGAGCCGCTCCAGCGCGTGTTGGTAGAGCCGCGCCGCACGCTCGAAGGCAAGCTGCGACTCCGCCTTGCGTGCGGCTTCCAGCGCATAGCCGCCCGAGTGAATCGGCTGATCGCTCTGCCGCCAGTGCTCGAACAGTGCCTCGGCGTCGCGCTCGGCGCTCTGCTCCAGCGCCTCGGCGAGCGCGTGGTGCAGGCGCTGCCGCGCGGGCGTGTCGAGTAGCCGGTACGCCTGTTCGCGCAGGCGATCGTGGTAGGCCTCGATGCGGTCGTCCGGGCCGGTGCCGGTGCTGTGCACGAGGTTGCGCGCCTCCAGCACACGCAGTGCCGCAAACGCCTGCTCGCCGAGCTTGGAGGCGTTCTGCAGCAACGCGCGCCTCTCGGGCCGGCCGGCGGCGGCGATCAGCTCGAACATGGCGCGGCTCTCGCGCGGCAGGTCTTGCAGGCGCTCCGCGATCAGCGTGTCGAGCTTGCGCTCTCCGGTGTGCGTGCCGCGCGCGCGCACGTGCAGGGCCAGCTCGCGCGCGAAGAACGGGCTGCCACCGGCCTCGGCCGCGACCAGGCTCGCCGCATGCTCCGCGTCGTCCACGCCGCGCAGCAACGTGAGCGCCAGCTCGCGCGCGTCGCCGTCGGCCAGCGCATCGACGCGCACCTCGACCGGCGTGATGCCGAGCTCGGGGAACGTGCTCACGCGCAGCGTACGCAGCAGCGTGCTCTGCTCGGCGTCCTCCAGCCGGTAGGCTCCCACGAACAACAGGCTGGGTGCCTCGGGTGCGTACAGCAGCTCCCCGAACATCTGCACGCTGTCGAGATCACCCCACTGCAGATCGTCGATGAAGAGCACCAGCGGCTGGCGCAGCGCGAGCTCGCGGCACAATGCGCGAAAGGCCGCGAACGCACGCCGCTTGAGCTCGAGCGGATCGATCACCTCACCCTTGCCGAGCGTGTCCGCGATCGCTGGCACACGCCGCAGCGACGGGAACAGCCGTGCCAACGCGGACACGTGCGCCGGCAACAGCTCCAGCAGCTCGCTCTTGGGCAACGCCAGCAGGTATGTGGAGAGCGCGTCCATCAGCGGATCGAACGCCTTGTGCGGCAGCTCCTCGCGCTCGTAACAACGGCCGGCGAGCACCACCGCACGTTGCGCGCGCGCCTGCTCGAGGAAGTGCTGCACGAGCGCAGACTTGCCCATGCCCG
>DASUME010000187.1:0-5025 GCA_036277895.1 Polyangiales bacterium | reverse complement strand
GCCGACGAGCGCGCGCAGCTGGCGCGTCGCGAGGCCGAGGTCGCGCAAGAAATCGAGCGTGTGAATGAGGCGCTGGCGGGGCTGCCGACGGGCCAGATGCAGCTGGCAGACTTGCTGGCTGACATCGAGCGTGAGGATCTGCCCGCGCGTTCGACGCGGCTGGGCAACGAGCTGGAGCAGGGGCGCGCTCAGCTCGCGCGTCGGCTCGCGCCATTTGGGGAGACGCTCGACGGCCCGCTCCCGAGCGACGACGAGCTGGCCTCGCTGGAGCTCGGCTTCGAGCAGGCGTTGCGCGAGCGCACACGCATCGAGCGTGGGCTCAGCGAACAGGCCGCTGAACAGGCTCGCCTGGGGCGCGGGCGCGACGAGCTGCTGGCGCGCGGCGCGCTGGTGTCGCGCGGCGAGCTGGAGACGGTACGCCGGGAGCGCGACCGAGCGCTCGATGCGCTGCTCGCGGGGGCGCCGGCGGCGGCCCAGCTGCGCGCGTACGCGATGCTGAACGAACGCGCGGACGGGCTCGCCGATCGAAGGGTCGACGAGGCGCAGCGGGCCGCCGAGCTGGCCACGCTGGAGCACGCGTTGCGCAACCTGGAGCAGGCGCGTGCCGAGCAGGTGAGGGCGCTCGCGAGCCTCAGCGATGCGGACGCGAAGGCGCGCGCGCGCTGGAACGTGTTGCTCGCGCCCTGGCAGCTGGCAGTCACACCGCGCAAGGCGCGCGCGGGCGTCGCCGAGCTCACGTCGCTGCGTACGCTGAAGGCCGAGCTGGACGACAAGAAGAAGGAGCACGCACGCCTCGAGGCGCGCTCTCGCGAGCGCGCGGGTGAGCTCGCGCAGTTGCTCGAGCATGAGGCCACGCTTGAGGTACTGCTGCGCGAAGCGCGGGCGCGGGTGGCGAGCGAGCTGGAGCGCGAGCGGCAGCGGGCACGGCTCGGTGAGCAGCATGAACGGCTGCTGGCGGAACGCAGCGCGCTCGGAGCACGTGCGGGTGTGAACGAGGGTGAGCTCGGTGCGCTGGAGCAGCGCTACCGCGAAGAGCTCGGCGCGCGTGGGCTCGACTGCGCGCTCGCGCCGGAGGAGCTGGTGTCTTGCTTCGAGGAGCTGGCGCAGCTGGCCCAGCACCGCCGCGCCGCGGAGACGTTGCAGCTGCGCGCGGCGGCCCTCGCGGCGGAGCGCGCGCAGCTGAGCGCCGACGTGCAGGCGACCGAAGACGTCGAGCAGCGCGTCGAGCAGCTGGCGCGCCTGGCCCGCGAGCGCGTGCAGGCCGAGCGCGACCGGGTGCGCGTGCGCGCCGAGCTCGGCAAGCTCGACGAACAAATCGCGCTCGCCGCCGAGGGCGAGCCCAGCGACGCGCTGCGCCGTGCCTTGAGCACGCTGGATCGCGATCAGGCACGCGCGCGCCTGATCGAGCTGGACGAAGCGCTGGAGGCGGCCGCCCAGCAGATCGCGGATCTCGATCAGAAGCTCGGCTCGCTGAACGCGGGCCTGGCGCGGCTCGCGCAGGTCTCGGGGGCCGCCGAGCTGGCCGAGCGCTACGAGCACGAGCTGGCGCGCGCGCGCACGCTGGCGCGGCGCTACGTGGAGACCAAGATCGCGCTGAGCGTGCTGGAGCGCGAGGTGGAGCGCTACCGCAACGAGCACCAGGCGCCGCTGCTCAAGCGCGCCTCCAAGCTGTTCACGCGGCTCACGCTGCACCGCTATCGCCAGCTCAAGGTGGAGTACGACGACGGCGATCAGCCGGTGCTCGCGGCGGTGCTCGGCGGCCAGACCAGCGTGCGCATGAACGGGCTCAGCGACGGCACGCGCGACCAGCTGTACCTCGCGCTGCGCGTGGCCAGCATCGAGCGCTACTGCCAGAGCCGCAGTGCGGTGCCGCTGATCCTCGACGACGCGCTGATCCACTTCGACGACGCGCGCGCCGCGGCGGCGCTGGAGGTGCTCGCCGAGCTCGGCACGCAGACCCAGGTGCTGTTCTTCACGCACCACGCGCGTATGGTCGAGCTCGCGCGCTCCGCGTTGCCCGAGGGCGCACTCGAGGTGCACGAGCTCGCGCCGCGCGCGGCGGTCCGCTCGGACGGCCCGCTGTTCGACATGCCGAGCTGATTCCCCACCCTGGGGACGTACGAAAGCGCTCACTGTTCGCGTCCTGATACGCCCGCGTAGTACTTTGCCGCGGGCCCGCGCGTAGCCGTTCCCATCTCTCAACTTGCGCGCGCGAGCGCGTGCGCACGCGCTCCGTGCATGGAGTACCGCGGCCTTCACGTGCGCACTGCAAAAAGGTGCGACGTGGCTGCGCCATCAGCGGCCCTGCGCGGCGGCGTGGATCCGAGTCGACACGACACTGCAACGGATCGCTGACCCGCGGGGGCTGGTCTCGCGCTTGCAGAATCGTGGACACGCTCTCCACCTCTTGCTTCGAGGACGCATGCGCGGTCGTGGCGTGTTCACGCGGAGTCTGCTGCTCGGTCAGGCGCTCTTGCTGCTCCTCGTCTCGGGATGCCAGGACGAAAAACGCCCCGAAGCGCAGGGCTGGATGGGCATGTGCATCGACCAGGATGGGGACGGCTTCGGACTGCAGTGCACGAACGGCTCGGACTGCGACGACGACGCCCCGAACCTCGCGGGCGGCTGCGACGCGGGGGTGGTGCCCACCGCGTGCACCAGCCCCACGCAGGGCTGCACCTGCGAGGAAGACGCCGAGCCGATCGTCTGCAACCTGCCGCTCACGGTCACCTCGACCAACAGCCTGCTCTGCCAGACCGGCACGCGCTCCTGCCGCGACGGCAAGTGGTCCGCATGCGAAGGAGTTGCCAACTTCGAAGCGCCCGCGCACCTCGCCGGCATCTGGCAGGGCCTGGTCGCCGCGGATGCGGGCACACGCTGCAGCCCCTGCCGCCCGGACTGCTATCGCGTGGACGACCCGCTCGACGCCGTGCCGGACGGCTCGACCGTGGTGCCCGGCAGCAGCGGCGGCATCACGCTCAAGTCGACTGCCAGCGACGCCGGCACCGACTCCGGCTTGCTCGACGACAAGACCTGCATGAAGGGCGTCGCGCCCGACGTCGACTGCGACGGCATCCCCGACAGCTACGATCAATTCCCGAGCGCTCCGCCGTTCGCGACCGACCACCAGACCATCTTCATGGGCCTGCTGCCGGGCCAGACGCGCGCGCAGGCGTTCAAGATCGACTTCAAGCTCAACACCGCGGACATCTACCTCTACCTCGACATGACCGCGTCGATGGAGGACGAGCGCGACAACCTGATCAACAGCCTCACCGTAGGCAACTTGCTGCCCAGCGGTGGCATCGGCATCGAGTGCGCCGACACGGACTTCGACGGGCTGCCGAACATCGAGCTCACCACCGGCGGCCTGGCGGCGAACATCGCGTGCTTGATCCGCGACGTGCGCATCGGCACCGGCTGGTTTCGCGACATCCCGTTCGAGGGGCCGTTCGCGAACGGCATCGACGTCGCTCCCGTGGACCTGGAGCCGTTCGAGCATCGCCAAGACCTGACCAGCGACGTGGTCGCGGTGTTGACGTCGCTGGTCGGCTTCAAGACGCGCGGCAACCACAACGCGCCCGAAGGCAGCATGCAGGGCCTGTACTCGCTGATCACGGGCAACGAGCTCTACACGGGCTGGGATCGCCCCGGCATCCCCAAGCGCACCGGCTGTCCCGCCGACACCTGGGGCTACCCGTGCTTCCGCAACGGCGCTGTGCCGATCATCATCCACATCACCGACGCGCCGCTCCAGAACGGCCCGAGCCCGACCTCGGCCGCGCGCGCCAACTACCTCAGCGACTGCGTCAACACCTGCTCGTGCACCAGCCCAACCTGCTTCGGGGGCTTCTGCTTGTGCCTGAGCGGCCAGACCTGCACCTGCCCGAACAGCACGCGCAACCCGCTCGACTACGACGCAAACGTGCTGAGCGGCCTGCACGGCGGCACGGAGACCAGCTACCGCGCGCTCACCAGCACGGCCGACAACCTCGCCACCGCGCAGGCAGTCGGCACGATCGACAACCTGCTCGTGACCTACACGGGCAGCACGGCGAAGCTCGCCAGCCACTTCAACTACGGCAACAGCGGCAGCTGCCCGAACGGCCAGGCGGCGTGGAGCACCAACAGCGAGACCGCTCCCGACGCGGTGTTCACGTTCACGGTGGCGGCGAACAAGACGCTCACGATCGCGTCGCGCGGTAGCCACTTCGACAGCAGCATCATGATCAAGAAGGTCGGCACCGCGGGGGTGATCGCGTGCAACGACGACGCCGTGGTCGGCGACGACGCCGAGATCACGCGCGCCTTCACGCCCGGCGACTACTACGCGATCGTCAAGGGCGACCGCGCAGGCGAGAGCGGCTGGATGCAGGTCACGCTCGGCGACAAGAGCAAACAGACCACGGGCAGCTTGGTCCCGCAGCGCTGGCTCGGGCCCAACAACGACGGCGCCAACGGCATCCGTAGCGCGCTGCTGGCGCGCGGCGTGAAGGTGATCACCGTCAACTCGTCGCTCGACGCGTACCTCGCCGAGCAGACCAGGGCAATGTCGCTACAGACGGGCGCGATCGACCTGCTCGGCAACGCGCTCAACCTCCAGATCGGCAGCAACGGCATCGGGCTCGGGCTCGCAGTGCTGAACGCGGTATTGCTGCTGGCCAACCAGCTGTCGATGGACGTGGGTGTGGTGCTCAAGGAAGAGCCCGACAACCCCACGCCGGACTTCGGCTTCGTGGTCACCGCGGTCGACCGGCTCGGCGACGGCTGCGGGGCGCCCGTCGATCGCGACGGCAACGGCATCCCCGACACGCACACCAACTGCCTGCCCGGCGCCGCGCCGCAGTTCAGCGTCGCGTTCACCAACCGCGCCGCGCCCAACAGCGTGCCGCTCAACCTGGCCGATGCGAACGGCGGCTACAACATGAAGCTGCAGCTGATCGGCAACAACACCTACGTCGTCGACACCATCCCGGTGTACCTGATCCCGAGCGCGGTGACGGGCTCGCCGGGCGTGGGCATGTA
>DASUME010000186.1:0-8494 GCA_036277895.1 Polyangiales bacterium | reverse complement strand
CGGACTGATCCATGCTCGCGAACGGCGCGCCCTTGGAGACGGCGTCGTGGGGATACGCGGCCAGCGACGCGTCGACCGCGCTCAGCACCGCGCTCGCGATCGAGCCGTTCGTGGAGGCGGTGAGCAAGTCGCGCAGCGTGTTGACGTACTCGCTGCGCGTCAGCCGCTGCAGCGTCTTGGCCGAGCGCAAGTCGCTGTTGCACTCGAACGCGAGGTCGCTCTTCTTGCCGCCGACGCCGACGCCGCCCTTGGGGTTGAGCTTGTCATTCGGATCCGCCGTGGTTGGGTTCGGATCTTCGGTGTCCACGATGCCATCGCCGTCGCTGTCGAGCCCGCGCGGTCCCGCGGGCGAGAGGATCTCGCCGAGGCCGCACGAGTTGAGCAAGAGCGACGAGCACGCGACGACCGAGACCGACCGCTTCGACAACGACATCGATGACTACGTTACCGACGGAGCCGGCGCGTAGTTCAGGTGTGAAACGTCTAGTCCGGCTTTTTGCTGGGCTCGGAACCTACACCGAGGATCGCGCGACACACCAGCGTCGCTGCCAGCGCAGTCATGAATACACGCGCTGGCGTGAGCGGATTGAAGCCCCCGGCGAGCCACAGCCAGAGCGCCGCGCCGCCCTGCCGATGGCGCGCATCGCGGCTGAAGATCGCCGCCGTGGCGGCACCGACCGCAAGGCTCACTGGCACCGCGTAGCCGAGTGATGCGCGCTCGAGCGCCCACTCCAAACGCAAGGTCGAATACATCACGTGTGCGTACAACAAGCTCGGGATGCGCGAGCCCGCGACGAACAACAGCGCCATGAAGCCGACCGCGATTGCGCCAGCGAGTCGCGCACTTTTGCCAGACGCATCGTCACTCCACGGCAGCACCGCGAAGGCGGCGGCCAGCGGCACCAACAGGTACGCAAGCTCGCCGAGCGCCAGCAAGCTGGCCACCCCTTGCTGCGCGAAGCCGAGGCCGGCGAACAGCTCCGAGTAGCGCACGATCAACGACGCCAGCGCGAACAGCGAGGACGCGGCGACCAGCCCCACCGTGGTGCGTCCCGCGAGTGAGTGCTCCGCCCGCAGGCTGGTCATCGCCAGCTGCACGACGAAGGTGTGCATCGCGCCGGTCGCCACCAGCACGAGCTGTGGGCTCACGTAGCCAATGGTCGCGAACGTGGAGATCGCGAGTGTAGTGATCAACACGCCCGCCAGACCGGCGATCACGGCGCGCCGGCCGATGAACGTCAGACCCTTGGCGCGCACGATGTCGAGCACCCCCACGGTCAGCGACACCATGCCGGCCACCGCCGCCAGGTTCAGCGCGTAGCGCGCGCCGAGGTCCAGCACGGCCGGCAGCACCCGCCCGCTGCCCGCGAACAGCGGCACCAGGAAGCGAAACAGCACGGTGTGCACGAGCGCCGCGGCGACCGTCAGCATCGCCAGCGGCGGCACCCGGGACAGCTCGTCGCGGTTCAGCTCGGGGAAACGGCCACGCTCCGGCCCAGCGCCGGGCAGCGCGCGAGGGCGCTCTGGCGCAGCAGCGGTGAGCTCGGGGTCTGGGGGGCGGGATTCGGCGTCGCCGATGGACATCCGTGATCTCTGACGCAGCGCGGTGGGCGTCCGTTCTACCGTGAGCAAAACTGAAGAACCAGCGCGAAGTTCCTCGGCTTGCCCGGGAGCCCCCCGTTCGCTAATCACAAGCGCCATGCAATCCGTACGTCATGACTGGACCGTCCGCGAAGTGCGCGCCCTCCACGACCTGCCCCTCATCGAGCTGGTCTTCCGCGCGCAAGAGGTGCACAAGCGCCACCACGAGTCCGGCGCGGTGCAGCTGTGCACGCTGTTGTCTGTGAAGACCGGCGGCTGTCCCGAGGACTGCTCGTACTGTCCGCAGAGCGCGCACCACGAGACCAAGGTGGCGTCCGAGAAGCTGATGAGCGTGGACGACGTGCTGGCCAAGGCGCGCATCGCCAAGGACAACGGCGCGACGCGCTTCTGCATGGGCGCCGCCTGGCGCAACCCGCGCGGCAAGGACTTCGACAAGGTGCTGCAGATGGTCGAGGGCGTGCGCGCCATGGGCCTGGAGGCCTGCGCCACGCTCGGCATGCTGGACGACTCGCAGGCGGACCGCCTCGCACAGGCCGGCCTGACTGCCTACAACCACAACCTCGACACCTCGCGCGACCACTACAAGAAGATCATCAGCACCCGCACCTACGACGATCGCCTCGACACCCTCGACCGGGTCGCGCGCGCGGGCATCAGCACCTGCTGCGGCGGCATCATCGGCATGGGCGAGTCGATCGACGACCGCTGCGCGTTGCTCTGCGAGCTGGCTCACATGCGGCCCCACCCGGGCAGCGTGCCGGTGAACGCGCTGGTGCCGGTGGACGGCACGCCGCTCGACCAGCAGAAGGTCGTCGACTCGTTCGAGATGGTCCGCATGATCGCCACCGCGCGCATCATGATGCCCGAGTCGATGGTGCGGCTGAGCGCGGGGCGCGAAGGTCTGAGCCGCGAGGCGCAGCTGCTGTGCTTCATGGCCGGCGCGAACTCCATCTTCTATGGCGACAAGCTGTTGACCACGGGCAACCCGGACGTCGAGGCCGACCGTGCGCTGTTCCGCGACGCGGGCCTCAAGCCCATCGAAGCGCGCCCCGAGGCGTGCGAGCACCGTCCGGTCGTCGCGGCAGAGTAGTCGGGCGAGCGCGCCAGATCGGGTCAGATCTTCGTCGATACCTCGATGAACTGACCCGAACAGGCCGCACGTAAGCATAAATTCAGCATGCCGAGGGCAATCCTTCGGAGAGAATCCGACTTCGCCTCGCCCTTCTGGGTCACTCGCGAAGGAAGACGCAGTCTCCCTTTGGCGTAAGGGACAGGTGAGCCCCGAGCTTTGGATTCACCCGCTCCCCGAGGCGACAGTGCAGACGATAATGACCGACCGCGACGACGACCCGCAGTATCAGGTTCGCAAAGAGCTGAAGGCGCACAAGAAGGAACGCATCCTCGAGACAGCGACGCGCCTGTTCTACGAGAGTGGCTTCCGCGCCACCAGCATGGAGAGCATCGCCGACGAGCTCAGCGCGACCAAGCCGTTCATCTACTACCACTTCAAGAACAAGTACGACTTGCTCGAGGAGATCGCGCTGCGGGTGACTGGGCTCGCGAACGGAGCGCTCGAGGCCGCCATCCAGGTCGACGCCGATCCGGGCGCGGTGCTGGCGAACATGGTGCGCAACTACTCGCGCCTCGTGCTCGAGCGCAAGCGCATCGTCGCGGTGTTCTGGCGCGAGGCCAGCAACTTCACCGAGAACACCAAGGAGCGCGTCGAGAAGGAGCGCCTGCGCTTCACCAGCGCGCTCGCCGAGGTGCTGCGTGAGGGCAACGCGCGCGGCGTGTTCGAGGTCGATCAGCCGGCGCTGACGGCGCTCGCGATCATGAACCTGATCACGTTCACCTATACGTGGCAGCACGACAACGGCGAGCTCACGCAGGAAGATCTGTGCGACCAGTTCGTCAAGCTCACCTTGCGCATGGTGGTCACCAAGACGCAGGACTGAGCGCCTAGCTAGCGCTCGGCCTGGCGTTCGCGCGACGTGAGCTTGGGGAGGAACTGACGAAGGCGCCAGGCCTGGGTGAACAGGCGCCGTTCCGCGCGTAGCAGCGTGGCGACGGCGCGTCCGACCAGCACGTTGGCGATCACCACCGTCAGGCAGTTGCCCATCAGCAAGAAGGCCCAGGTGGCGCGCTCGGGGAGCCGCACCAGCCCGGGCAAGATGGTGAGGCCGTGCTCGCTGAACGCGTAGCGCGCGGGCAACACCCCCAGGATGTGCAGCAGCGTGGGCACCAGCACGGAGGCCAAGCTGCCGAGCAGCACCAGCGAGCGTGCACGCGGGCTCGCACGCAGCGACACCAGGTACGAGGTCGCCGCCATCACGCTCAGCCCGGGCACGAAGAACAGCGGCCCGAAGAACATGCTCATCGCCGCCACGGTGACGAAGGTGCCGAAGACGGCGAACGTCATGTAGCGGGTGTTCGTGCGGCCGGAGATCGCCATCCACCAGGTGTAGGCGATCAGCAGCATCGTCAGCCCGGCGAGCGCCAGCAGCGCGTTCCAGTCGCGGATGCCCATGGCGGCGATCAACGGGAAGGTGCCCATCCAGGCGAGGAACGCCCAGCCGTTGGCGCGGCTCGCGCGCATGCGGTCGAGGCGGTTGACCTCTTGCAGCTCCTCGTACGCCGACTCGGGCAGCGCCTCGACCGGCTCCAGCAGCAGCTGCACCATGGTGGCGCGCGCCTCGGCGTTGTCGGGCTCGAGCGCCATCGCCAGCAACAGCTCGCCGACCGCGCGCCGGTGCTGGCCGTCGGCCTGCGTGCCGCCGCGCCGGGCGAGCGCCAGCGCGGCCTTGGCGTTGGCCGTGTGCTGGGCGGCGATCTCGGCGCGGCGTGTGGTGTCGCGCTCGCCGTCGAGCAAGCGCTCGATGTCGTCGTTCATCTGGCGCGCGCTCTCGTAGCGTTGCTCGGGACGCATCGCGATCGCGCGCAGCACGATCTCGTCGAGCTCGGGCGGCAGATTCAGGTGCGGCGCGCGCACGCTCGGGCGCGCCTCCACGCCGTTCACGGTGGAGACCAGGATGTGCTCGACCTGCGCCTGGCTGTGCAGGCGCTCCAGCGTCATCGCCTCGAACAGGATCGCGCCGAGTGAATAGATGTCGGAGCGGCCGCCATAGGTGCGCGTCTCGCCGCGCGCTTGCTCGGGCGCCATGTAGCCGGGCGTGCCGACCACGAAGCCCACCTCCGTGGAGGGCACCCGATCGCGGCTCAGGTCGACCGCCCCTTCGATCGACGGGTCGTCGACGCCGACCACCTTGGCGATGCCCCAGTCGAGCAGGTGCACCTCGCCGTAGTCGCCGAGCATGATGTTGGCGGGCTTGATGTCGCGGTGCACCACGCCGCGCTCGTGCGCGAATGCGACCGCCAGACAGACGCGGCTGATCGCGGTGATCAGCCGGCGCCGCGAGTACTGCTTGCCGAACTCGGGGTCGCCCTCGCGCAGGCCGCGGAACACTTGCTCCAGCGTGCGGCCGCGGACGCGCTTCATCGTGAAGTACTCGCGGCCCTGCTGGTCGACGCCGATCTCGTAGACCGGCACCACCGACGGGTGCTCCAGCTGGCCTTGCACGCGCGCCTCGCGCAGGAAGCGATCGCGCAGGTCCGGACGCAGCGCGTGGTGCTCCTGGTGCAGGCGCTTCATCGCCACGTCACGCAAGATGCGCAGATCGCGCGTGACCATGACCTCGCCCATCGAGCCCTCGCCGAGCTTGCGCCCGGGGCGATAGCGGTGGGCGAAGTCCTCGCGCGCGAGATCGAGCCCGCCGACCTCGACGGGCCGGGCGCTGCGCGCAGTGGAGCTGTACTGCTTGCTCTTGCGGTCCACGAGCGTCTGATGATCGGGAAGGCCCAGGGTCGCCGCCTCGGGATCGACGTCGCCAGGTCTCCGATTCCCGAAATTGGCCATCTTGCTGGAGCCTACGTCGAAGCGCGCAGCCTGTCACGCACGTGATGACATTGTCTTACACGTGCGTTACAACGCGCTGCACGCCCCCTATCGAGGGGCGCCTCAGTGGGTGAGACCGGACACCGAGCTGGGCTTCAGGTCGGCCGCCGTCGGCGTCTTGCCGAATGGATACCAAGAGAAGTCCCAGAACGGACGGCTCTCGGTCGGCCACGAGGCGATGGTGTAGATGACCACCAGGGCCACCGCGAGCGTGCCAAACAGCAGCCCGACGAACTTGGGGCCACTGGCCCAGGCCTCTTCGCGTTCGATGCGGGACAGGCGCTGCGCTTCGGACTCTGCCATGACGTCTCCTTCGAACCCGAGCCCTAGGGTCACTCGAGCGCGCGGAGAAGTGGCACAGCATCCGAACCGGAGCAAGGAGTAGCGAGACGTTCGCGGCACGGGCTGGGGAGCTTGGTAACGGTCTGCTAGAGCACCTGCATGCACGCGGGCAGGCACTATTCGCTCAAAGAGCTCCTGATCTGGACCCGCCGCGAGACGCTGATCTTCGTGCTGTTGGCGTGCATTCCTCCCGGGCTCTGCTCGCTCGGTGTCGACGTGGGTTTCTTGCCCTGGCCGCCGCTGGCGGTGCTCGGCATCGCGGTCGCGTTCGTGACCGGCTTTCGCAGCAACGCGGCCTACGGCCGGCTCTGGGAGGCGCGGCAGATCTGGGGCGCGATCGTGAACGCGAGCCGTACCTGGTTCGTGATGGCGCGCGACTTCGTGGGCGGCGAGGACGAGCGGCAGCTGATGCTGCGCCACATCGCCTGGCTGACCGCGCTGCGCTACCAGCTGCGTGAGCCGCGCAGCTGGGAGAACTCCAACACCCGCGACGCGCAGGAGTACCAGCAGTCGCACTACCAGATTCCCGAGCGCGCGAAGAAGCTCGACGAGGCGCTGGAGCCGCTGCTCAGCGCGGCCGAGCTCGCGCGCGTGCTGCAGAAGAAGAACCGCGCCTCGATGCTGCTCTCGCTGCAGTCCGAGCACCTGCGGCGCTGCGCCGTGGAGGGCCGGCTGACCGAGTACCGCCAGGTCGAGCTCGTGCGCATGGTGTCGAACCTGTTCGACCAGCAGGGCCGCTGCGAGCGCATCAAGAACTTCCCGTACCCGCGCCAGTTCGCCACCCTGAACGTGATCTTCATCTGGGTGTTCCTCGGCCTGCTCCCGTTCGGCGTGATCAACCAGCTCAAAGACACCGGGCCCTGGGAGTGGCTGACGCTGCCGCTCTCGGTGCTGATCTCGTGGGTGTTCCACACCATGGAGAAGATCGGCGACTGGTCCGAGAACCCGTTCGAGGGCGGCCCGAACGACGTGCCGATCACGACCATGAGCCGCGCCATCGAGATCGACCTGCGCGACCTCGCCAACGAGGCCGACCTGCCGGCTCCGATCGCGGCCACGAACGAGATCCAGATGTAAGCTCTCCGCGATGAGAGCACGGATGCTTGTCTTGCTGGCGCTGGCCGGGTGCGGCGGCGCCAAGCCGGTGGTCGTGAAGGAGACCGGACAGAGCGCGGCGCGCTGGGATGCGCTGAGCGCGCGCTTCCTGGAGGCGGCGTTCGCGCGTGATCCAAACTTTGCGTCGCAGCAGGGGCGCCACGAGCACGACGGCGAGATCGTCGACCTCTCGCGCGTCGCGGTCGAGGCCTGGGATCGCGAGCTGCACACGCTGCGCGACGAGGTGAAGGCCGCGCGCGAGCTCGACGACACGCGCGCGTTCGAGCGCGAGTACCTGCTGGCGGTGATCGACGGCTACCTGTTCAGTGATGAGCGCGCGCGCGATCACATTAAGAGCCCGCTCGCGCACGCGAACGCGATCGATCCCACGATCTACCTCACGCGCGAGTACGCCCCGCTCGACAGGCGCATGCAGGCGTACGTGCGCCACCTGCGCGCGATCCCGGCCGCGATCGACACCATGCTCGCCACGCTGGAGGCGCCGCTGCCGCGCACCTTCGTGGACGTGGGCCTGCAGGTGTTCGGCGGCCTGGTGCCGTACCTGCGCGACGACGCGCCGCCGCTGTTCGCGAGCGTGCAGGACGCGATGCTGCAGGCCGAGCTGCGCAGCGCGACCGCGGCCGCCGTGCCGGCGGTGGAGCGCGCGCTGGCCTGGCTGCAGAAGGCGCCCACGAACGATGCGTTCGCGATGGGTCCGGAGCTGTTCCGCGAGATGTTGTGGGCGGAGGAGCGCGTGGACACGCCGCTCGAGCAGCTGCGTGCGATCGCCGAAGCCGATCTCGCGCGCAACCGCGCGGCGCTGGAGCGCGCGTGTGGCGAGCTGTTCCCGGGCGGCACGCTCGAGGCGTGCGCGGAGTCGATCAAGGGCGACAAGCCGGTCGAGGGGCCGGTCGCCGCCGCGCGCGAGCAGGTACGCATGCTGCGGCAGTTCGTGCTCGCGCAAGATCTGGTGTCGATCCCGAGCCAGCAGGAGGCGCGCGTGGAGGAGGCGCCGCCGCACAAGCGCTGGAACCAGGCGTACATCGAGATCCCCGGGCCGTACGAGGCGTCGTTGCCCTCGACCTACTACATCGCGCCGCCGGATCCGAAGTGGAGCGCGGAGGAGCGCCGCGGCTATCTGCCCGGGCGTATGGATCTGCTGTTCATCACCGTGCACGAGGTCTGGCCGGGGCACTTCCTGCAGTTCCTGCACGCGAACACCAGCCCGCGGCCGCTCGGGCGCGTGTACGTCGGCTACGCGTTCGCGGAGGGCTGGGCGCACTACGCCGAGGAGCTGGCGTGGGAGAGCGGGCTCGGCCCGCAGGATGGCCGTATGCACGTGGGGCAGCTGCTGAACGCGCTCCTGCGCGACGTGCGCTTCATGTCTGCGATCGGGCTGCACACGGAGGGTATGACGGTCGAGCAGTCCGTGAAGATGTTCGAGACGCAGGCGTATCAGGATCACGGCAACGCGCTCCAGCAGGCGCGGCGCGGGACCGTCGA
>DASUME010000185.1:0-4865 GCA_036277895.1 Polyangiales bacterium | reverse complement strand
AGCCATCGAATCTTCAGCAGAAACCGGGGTGCCAGCGTCCTGAGCGGCGACCCCGATGGGGTACGACGTCACACCGCCGCAAGCGCCCATAATGAAAACCAGACTGCGAAGCATTCGCGCAATGCATTCGCCAGCGTCCACTCGCTGTCAACGTAAATTGCGTGCGCTCGCGCGGGACCTCAGAGCTTCAGCTGCGTCAGGCGGTGGTTCACGTCTCGCGAGAGCGTGCGCTCTTCGTTGCGGGGGATGCCGTTGGAGGCGATGAACAGGGCGTAGGCAGCGGTCTCGTGGAGCGCGCGATGGAGGTCCTGCATCGGGTCGTCGCTGCTGAGCGTCTCGACGCGCGCGGTGACGAGCGCGAAGTCGAGCGTGCCGTCGATGTCGACCTCTTCTCCGAGCACCTTCGCGTGCGCCGAGCCGGAGAGCCAGCTGGAGAGTGCGCGGCTGGTGCGCTCCATGCTGCCGTAGGTGGCGACCACCACGAAGATGTCGCGCACGATGTCGTTGTACTGGCGGACCAGGCGCTTGGTGGCTGCGCTGTCCAGGGTAGGGCCGCGGCGAAGTGCGACCTGGCCACCGCGAATCAGGTTGTAGACCGCCTTCACGGCCAGGAACTCGCCGATGCCGGTGGCGCGGATCAGGTCGTCGATGCTGCGCGCGCCGTTGCTCAGATCGAGCACGGACAACATCGCGGGCTCCAGCTTGTCGCGCTTGGCGTTCTCCTTTGCTGCCGGGAAGAAGCGGTTGTGCGGGATGCGCTCCCGGTACAGCGCCATCTCATCGATGCGCTGCACGCCCTCCATCAAGAGGCCCTGGATCGAGAGGTGGAACGTGGTCGGCGGCGCGGGTGCGTTCTCGGGCGGCGCCACGAACCAGTACAGCCCACTCTCGACCAGCATCGCTGCGTAGAAGATCGTCTCCGACTGCGACTGCAGCTGCTTGAACAGCTGCTCTTCGTCGAGCAGGCCACGCTGCGTCAACATCTGGCCGAAGCGCTGGTCCGCGGGCTTCTTCGGCAGCAGCTGCTCGAGCTGCTCGCGCTCGAGCAGGCCGGCGCGCACGAGCAGCTCGCCGATGCGCTCGCGGCCGATCTCGGTGCGCGCGTGCTTCAGCGCACCCTGCGCAATCGTGAGCACGCGCGTGCCTTCGGGGCCGGCGACGTGCAGCTCTCCGTTCCATGATGTGGAGGTGACCAGGTTGATGATCTCCACCACGGTCATGCGATTGACGAGCTCGCCCATCATCAACACCCGGCCGCGGGCACGCGCGTCGTCGGTGTGCTTGCTCAGCAGGTAGCTCTGGTTGGGGCCCGGGAACACGCGGTAGTCGCCCGGTTCCTTGAGCAGCCTGGGCGCATTGTCCGCCGCTGCGGCCGCGAGCCGTCCATCGTGGCCGAGCCTTACCCGCAGTTCCCCCATCGCGCGATGGTACCAAATCTCACGAGTACGTAGCTGCGCCGAAGAAGCGTTTCTGAGCCCCACGAAGATGGCCTGCCGGCCCGGTTCGGGGTAAGCGAGGTCTAGGAGAGCGCATGGGCAAAGTGGCATTCGTATTTCCGGGCCAGGGCTCGCAGTCGGTCGGCATGGGCAAGGCGGCGTTCGACCAGGAGCCACTCGCGCGCGAGACGTTCGAGGCCGCAGACGCCGCGCTGGGTGAGTCGTTGTCGGGCATGTGCTTCGAGGGCCCCGAAGAGGCGCTCAAGCTCACCGCCAACACACAGCCTGCGCTGCTGACGGTCTCGGTCGCGCTGTTCCGCGCGCTGGGCGAGCGGCCGGACGTGGTCGCGGGCCACAGCCTCGGGGAGTACTCGGCCAACGTGGCGGCGGGCACGCTCGCGTTCGATCGCGCGGTGCGCATCGTGCGCCTGCGCGGCACGTACATGCAGGAAGCGGTGCCGGTGGGCGAGGGCGCGATGGCGGCCGTGCTCGGCGGCGACCTGGCCGCGATCGAGACGCTCTTGAGCGCGACGCCGGGGATCGTGCAGCCTGTGAACTACAACTCCCCCGGCCAGCTCGTGATCGCGGGGCAAGCGAGTGCGGTCGAGGCCGCCAAGCCGCACCTGATCGCGCTGGGCTGCAAGGTGATCCCGCTGCCGGTCAGCGCGCCGTTCCACTCGCAGCTGATGGAGCCGGCCGCGCAGCGCCTCGCACCGCAGCTGCGCGACACGCCGTTCACGGACGCGCAGGCGCCGATCTACATCAACATCAGCGCGCAGCCGATCACGCGCGGCGACGAGGCGCGTGAGGCGCTGATCGAGCAGGTCGCGGCGCCGGTGCGCTGGCAGCAGAGCGTGGAGCGTATGCGCGCAGACGGCGTCACGCTGTGTATCGAGATCGGCGCTGGCAAGGTGCTGGCCGGGCTGATCAAGCGCATCGACAAGACGCTGCCCTGCGTCAGCGTGCAGTCGCCGGCAGACTTCGCCGCGGCACGCGAAGCGATCGCGAACGCGCGCGCCTAGCTCTTCTTCTCTTCCAGCTCGGCCCAGCGATTCATCTTCGCCTCCAGCTCGGCGCGTAGCTTGTCGAGGGCGGCGCTCTTGGCGGGCAGCTCGGCGGAGCGCGACTGGTAGAACGCCGGGTCCGCGAGCTCGGTGTCGAGCTTGGCGATGCGCTCCTCGATTCCGCCGATCACGCCCTCGATCGCCTCGAGCTCCTTCTGCTCCTTGTAGGAGAGCCCGGACTTCTTCTTCGGGGCCTCGGAGACGGCCGCGGCGGCCTCTTTCTTCGCGGCCGGCGTGTGCCGGTGGCGCTCGCGGAACTCGCGCACGGTGGTGAAGTTGCCGGCCAGGCGCGTGACGCGGCCGTCGCCCTCGAACCACAAGATCGACGACGCGATACGGTCGAGGAACCAGCGGTCGTGGGTGACCACGATCGCGGTGATCTCGTGCTCCAGCAGCAAGCCCTCGAGCGCGGCGAGCGTGTCCAGGTCGAGGTCGTTGGTCGGCTCGTCGAGCAGCAGGAGCGAGGTCTCTTGCCGCAACAGCTTTGCAAGTGCCACGCGGGTGCGTTCACCGCCGCTGAGCGCCTTGACGGGCTTGCGCAGATCGCTGCTCGTGAACAGGAAGTTCTCGAGGTAGCTGATCGCGTGCACTTCCTTGTCGCCGATGCGCACGTGCGAGCGGCCCTCGGCCACGTTGTCCAGGATCGTCTTGTCCTCGTCGAGGCCGCTGCGGTGCTGGCTGAGGTAGGCGATGCGCGAGTTCTTGCCCACCGTGAGCCGGCCCGCCGCGAGCGGGTGCTCGCCGAGGATCGCCTTGAGCAGCGTGCTCTTGCCGGTGCCGTTCTTGCCGAGCACACCCACCCGCTCGCCCTGCGTGAGGTGGAACGTGAAGTCGGAGACCAGGCGGCGACCGTCGTCCGGCGCGTCGAGCGAGATGTGGTCGAGGTCGAGCACGCTCTTGCCCGAGCGTGTGGTCGCGAGCTGCAGGTCGAGCTCCTTCTTCTGAGGCGGAGGACGGTTCGCCTTGGCGGACTCCGCGCGATCGATGCGTGCCTGCTGCTTGGTGGTGCGCGCGGGCGGACCGCGGCTCAGCCAGTCGAGCTCCTTGCGCAGGAAGTTCTGGCGGTTCTGCTCGGTGCGCTCGGCGAGCGCCATGCGCGCGGCCTTGCCCGCGAGGTAGTCGCCGAAGCCACCGTCGTACCCGAACGACTTGCCGCGCTCGATCTCGACCGTGCGATCGACGACGCCGTCGAGGAAGTAGCGGTCGTGAGTGATCAGCAGCACCGCGCCGCGGAAGCTGTCCGCGAGGTGCAGCTCGAGCCACTCGATGGCGTCGATGTCGAGGTGGTTGGTGGGCTCGTCGAGGATCGCGAGCTCGGGCTCGGCGACCAGCAGGCGCGCGAGCGCGACGCGGCGCTTCTCGCCGCCGCTCAGCGCCTCGACGGAGCCGTTCGGATCGCGCACGCCGAGAGCGCTCAGGATCGCCAGCGCTCGATGCGATTGATCGAAGCCGCCGAGCCGCTCGAGCTCCGAGTGTGCGTCGGTCTGCACTTGCAGTGCGCGCTCCAGGTTCTCGCCGCGCTCCAGCTCCGCGCTCGCCTGGTCGTAGCGCTCCTTGGCGGCCCACCATGCGCTCATGCCGCGCAGCACCGTCTCCAGGATGCTGTGCGCCGGGTCGAGCTTGGGCTCCTGCTGCAGGTACATCACGCGCGCGTCACGCAGCACCGCGATCTCGCCCGTGTCGGCGACGTCTTCGCCCGCGAGGATCTTCGCCAGCGTGCTCTTGCCCGAGCCGTTGGCCCCGACGAGCCCCACGCGCTCGCCCTCCGCGATGCTGAGGTCGAGCCCGACGAGCACGCTGTGCGGGCCGTAGCTCTTGGTGAGGCCGCTGGCGGTTAGGATGGTCACGGCGCGCTTATAGCGCGCGTCGAGCGGGCCGAAGGCCGCGCGAGCTAGAACTCAGTCAGGAAACGCGCTGCTGGCACTCCGGACAGATGCCGTAGAGCTCGTGCTTGTGGCTCTTCAGCTGGAAGCCGTGGCGATCCGCGATCCGGCCCTGGAGCAGCTCGATGGCGTCGTCCTCGAACTCGATGATTTTCTTGCACGAGACGCAGATCAGGTGGTCGTGGTGGTGGCTTCCCTCATCGGCGAGCTCGTAGCGGGTCACGCCATCGCCGAAGTGGCGCACGTTTGCGAGCTCGCACTCGGCGAGCAGGCGCAGGGTGCGGTACACCGTGGCGTAGCCGACGCGCGGATCCTGCTCGCGCACCTTCGAGAGCAGGTCCTCGATCGAGAGGTGGCCCCCCGAGCGAAAGAACACGTCGGTGACCAGCCGGCGCTGGGACGTCGAGCGGAAGCCTTTTTTGGTGATGTACGATTGCAGCGTGTCGTGCAGCGCAGCGATCGCATCTTCGGTGAGCTGGACT
>DASUME010000184.1:0-5199 GCA_036277895.1 Polyangiales bacterium | reverse complement strand
GGATCGTCGCCCGCGCGATCGAGCACCACCTCTGCGCGCGTGAAGTCGCCCACCAGCAACGCCAGCCCCGCGAAGTTGAACAGCACACGCGCCAGCTCGCGCACGCGCGCCACGCGAGCCAGCCGCTGCGCCGCGTCGCGCAGGGTCTCGAGTGCACGGCCCAGCTCGCCGCGCTCCAGCTCGAGCAGGCCGAGGTTCAGTGCGTAGGTCGCGGCCTCGTGCGCCTCACCGAGCGCCCTCGCCTGCTCGACCGCCGCGCGCGCGTCGCCCACCGCGCGCAGCCGATCGCCGCGTCGCGCCAGCACCTGCGAGCGCAGCGAGGCCGCACGCGCCGGGGCGCGCGCCAGGAACGACGGCGCCTGCCCACCGCCACTCGCCGCCTGCACCAGCGCATCGACGGGCGCCTCGGCGAGCGCGCCGCGCGCCAGGCACACCAGCACCTCGACCTCGAGTGCGCGCACGCTCGCTTCACGGTCGGCGCCCTGCGCGGCGCGGGCCTCGCTCGACGCCAGCGTGAAGTCACCCCCATCGAAGGCCAAGCGCGCCAGCAACGCGGTCGCGCGGGCGCCGTTCGTGCGGTCGCCGCGCAGCGACTCGAGCAGCGCGCGCGCCTCCGGGATCCGCTCGACCAGGCGCAGCAGCTCGGCGCGCAACAGCGGGCCTCGTTCGCCCAACACCGCGAGCGCCTCGGCATAACGCCCGCGCGCGCGCTCGGAGTCCGCGTGAAACAGCGCGAGCTCTTCCTGGCCAGCGTCCGCCAACAGCGTACACGCAGCGTCGACGCGGCCCTCGGCGCGCAGCGCACGCGCCCGCGCGAGGAACGCGCGCGTCGCATCGCCACCCGTGAGCAACAGCGCGAAGCCCGTGGTCGCCGGCACCTGCTGCAGGAGCGGCGCGAGTGCTGCGCGATCGCTCTGTGCACGCAGCGTGCGCGCAAGCCCCAGGTCGAGCACCAGCGCCCCGTCGTCTTCGTGCAGCAATCCCTTCACGCGCAGCTCGTCGTACGCAGCCTGCGCGGCCTCCGCGCCCCACACGCGCGCGGCGAGCTCCGGGGTGAGGTCCGCCCCGAACCACGCCAGCGCTTGCGCCAGCGGCTGCGCGCGCACCAGCGCCGCCTCGCCGGGGCCCTCGAGGGCCTGCCAGACGCGCGGATCGGACAGGTCGCGCTCAGCCAACAGCAGCTGCGCAGCCAGCTCGCACAGGCGGCCCGCGAGCCCGTGCGTGGCCGCGCGCGCCGCCCCGAGCACGCTCCTGGGCGCCAGCTGGACGAGCAGCGCGGCGAACGCGGGCTCCGACAGCGCACCGAGCTCGACCACACGCGGCGCGGGCACGTCGCCCTCGAGCACCACACACAAAGAGCGCAGCGAGAGCGTGGCTGCGGTCGCCGCGCGCGTGATCTCGGGCAGGTCTTCCTCGCGCGCGCGCTCGAGCCACAGGATGGCGTGGACATCGCGCAGCAGCGCGAGCGCGGACAGAGAGCTCACCCAGGTGGGCTGCTTGGCGCTGGCCTGCAGCGTGCGCAGCGCCTCGCGCACCAACCGCGAGCGTCCCGCTCCGCGCGGGCCGCGCACGGCGACCAGGCCCGGCTGCGCGATCGCCTCGACCAGGCTCGCCAGCGCGGCCTCGTGGCCGACCAGCGGCAAGGTGCGCACGCGCTCGGCCTGCTCCCGCGGCGTGCGCGTGACGCGCAGCGAGGCGTAGCGCAGCGCCTCCACCGGCAGGCCCTTGCTCGTGAAGGCCGGCAACAACAACGCCAGCGCCGCCGACGCGTCCGCCGGACGTTGGGCGCGGTCTGGGGCCAACAGCTGCGTGAGCACACGCCGGAAGTCCGCGTCCTCGATCAGGCTCAGGTCGCGCGCGCGAAACAGGCCTCGACCGGAGCTCGCGCTGTCGATCGCGTCGCCGCGCAGCACGTCGTAGAGCAGCGCGCCGAGCGCGAACACATCGGCGGCCGGCGTGCACACGCCCGCGAACATCTCCGGGGCCATGTAGGCCGGCGTGCCGCGCGGCGTGCCGACCTCGGGCGGGCGCGCGAAGCCGAGGTCGATCAGCGTCGCGTTCTCGCCGTTCGGGCCGCAGATCACGTTGTCGGGCTTGACGTCGCCGTGCACCAGCGAGGCCTCGTGCAGCGCGACCAGGCCCTCCGTGATCGCGATCCCGACGCGCGCGACCAGCGGCAGGCGGTCCCCGCTGGCGGCGCTCAGCGGCGCACCCTCGACGAAGTCCTGCACCAGCAGCAGCGAGCCACGCTCGAGCGCAAACGGCGTGGGCGCACGCTCCTCCAGCCGCACCATCTCGCGCACGCGGGCCACGCGCGGGTGGCTCACCTGGCACAGGCGCTGAAACTCCCACACCAGGCGTCCGGCATCCGCCGCGACCACCTTGATCGCGCGCGGCTCCCGGTTCGCGCCCAGGTCGCGCACCGCGAACACGCGCCCGCTCGCGCCGTGGCCGAGCTCGCCTGCGTACTCGTAGCGCCCGAACAACGTGGCCATTCGGCCGTCGATACTGCGCTCGCTCAGTACAGAAGCCAAGGCCGGCGGCGCAGCGCGAACTCGCGCAGCTGCGCGTCCCCGGCGCGCAGGTAGTCCGCGAGCGCGCCTTCGGAGCGGGCCACGGCGCGAAACTCCGGGCCGCCGGTGAGCAGATCGATCGCGGGCCGGTCGCTCACGTATTCGTACGGCTCGGTGCGCCAGGCGAACTGCTCGTACGTGCGCGCGATCCACGCGATCGCACGCAGGTAGAGCTCGTACGAGCGCAGCGCGCTGGCGTCGTGCACGTGCACTTGCACGCCGGCGCAGGTGGCGCCCTTGAACTTGTTGAAGGTGGGCTCGAACGAGCACGCGCGCAGCCGCACGCCGGGGGCGCTGAGCTTCGCGAGCTGCGCCCCCTCGATGTACGGAGCCCCGAACAGCTCGAACGGCCGCGTGGTGCCGCGCCCCTCGGAGATGTTGGTGCCCTCGAGCAGGCAGCCGCCCGGATACACCAGCGCCGTCTCGGGCGTGGGCATGTTCGGCGATGGCAACACCCAGGGCAGCCCGGTCTCGGCGAACGACGCGCCGCGCTGCCAGCCCTGCATCGGCACCACCGCGAGCGCCTCTTTAGGCAGCCCCTCCAGATCGAGCACCATGCGCGCGAGCTCGCCGATCGTGAGCCCGTGCCGCACGGGCACGTCGTACAGGCCGACGAACGATCGGTAGCCCGGGCGCTGCGGCGCGCCTTCCAGCAGCTCGCCGCCGAGTGGGTTGGGCCGGTCGAGCACGATGCACTGCACGCCCGCGTGCGCGCAGGCCTTGAGCATCAGCGCCATGCTCCACACGAACGTGTAGTAGCGGCTGCCGACGTCCTGCAGGTCGACCACCACCGCGTCGAGACCGCGCAGCTGCTCGGGCTTGGGGCTCAGGTCCTCGAACGTGTCGCCATAGAGCGAGTAGATCGGGATGCTGGCACTCTCGTCCTGAACGCCGACCATGTACTGCGCGTGCCCGGTGTAGCCGTGCTCGGGACCGAAGATCGCGCGCAGGTCGGCGCCCGCTGCGGGCAGCACCTGCTCGGCGTGGCGCACGAATGCATCCACGCTCGCAGGGTGCGCCAGCAGGCCCAGCTTCCGCCCCCGCACCAACCCGACCGTCTGCTCGTCCCTCTGCGACAGTCGCGTCAGCCCATCCCGCATGGTCACTCCTTCGGCAGCCTCGTCACGCTCGATTGTGACCCAGGATCGGCACTCAACATGTAGAGAACGGCCATGCGTACCGCGACGCCGGCCTCGACCTGCTCCAGGATCACGCTCTGCTTGCCGTCCGCCACGTCGGGGTTGATCTCGACGCCGCGGTTCATCGGACCGGGGTGCATCACCAGCGCGTCCGGCTTGGCGCCCGCGAGCCGCTTGGCGTTCAGGCCGAAGGTGCGGCTGTATTCGCGCATGCTCGGCAGGAGCGCTCCGTCCAGGCGCTCCTTCTGGATGCGCAGCATCATCACCACGTCCACGCCCTCGACCGCGCTCTCGATCGAGTCGTGCACGCTGACGCCGTACTGCTCGACGTGCGACGGCATCAGGGTGCGCGGGCCCGTGAAGCGCACCTCGTTGCCGAGCTTGGTCAGCAGCAGCGCATTCGAGCGCGCCACGCGCGAGTGCGCGACGTCGCCGCAGATGGCGATCTTGAGGCCGGTCAGCGTGCCCTTGCGCTTGCGGATCGTGAACGCGTCGAGCAGCGCCTGCGTGGGGTGCTCGTGCAGGCCGTCGCCGGCGTTCACGATCGAGCACCCGACGCGCTCCGCGACGTAGTGCGGAGCGCCAGACGCCGAGTGACGGATCACCACGATGTCCGGGTGCATCGCCTCCAGCACGCGGATCGTGTCCGAGAGCGTCTCGCCCTTGGTGGTGCTCGACGACGACGCGCTGATGTTCACGACGTCCGCGCTCAGCCGCTTGCCGGCGAGCTCGAACGAGGTGCGCGTGCGCGTGGAGTTCTCGTAGAAGACGTTGAGGATGGTCTTGCCGCGCAGCGTGGGCACCTTGCGCACCGGCCGGCGCGAGACCTCGTAGAACGCCTCGGCGCTGTCGAGCACGGCCTCGATCTCTTCGCGAGCGAGGCCCTCGATGCCGAGCAGGTGTCTATCGCGCAACCCAGTCGCCAATGTCGCTCCTTCAGCCAGGGTACTCGAACGGGGGCCTCACTAGCACGACGCGATCCTTCGGCCCACCCAGGCTCACTTCGAGGTAGCCGCCCGTGGGCACCGCCACCTCCAGGCCCACGAAGTCGGGCGCGATCGGCAGCTCGCGGCCGCCGCGATCGCACAGCGCGGCGAGCCAGATCCGACGCGGACGGCCGTAGTCGAGCAGCGAGTCGATCGCGGCGCGTACGGTGCGGCCGGTCTGCACCACGTCGTCCACCAGCACCACGTCCTGGCCGTCGACCTCGAAGCGAATGTCGCTGCTGCCCAGGACCTCGGGCGTGCGGGTGCCGACGTCGTCCCGGTAGAGCGCGATCTCGATCGTGCCGATCGGCACGCGCACGCTCTCGTTCTTCTGGATCTCGCTCGCGATCCGGTTGGCCAGCGGCACCCCGCCCTCGCGGATGCCGACCAGCGCAATCGAGGTTGCCCCCTTGGTCTGCTCGACGATCGCGGAGGCGATACGCTTGATCGCGCGCGCGATGTCGTCGTGGTCGAGGACAGTCTCGGGCGGCGGCGGGATCG
>DASUME010000183.1:0-6457 GCA_036277895.1 Polyangiales bacterium | reverse complement strand
GCGCATGCCTTGTCGCTTCCCCAGCTTCAACGCGTGAGTGCGGCAGCGGACAGTGTGCCCCGCTCTACTCCGGCTTACCGTAAGCCGCTCCGCTTGAGCTGAAGGCTCTTCGACAACGCAGCCACCGAGCCTCGGCCCACGCACGGCCGTGGATCTCTGCGCCACCATCCTGCGCACGTCGCATGCTCGAACCACCGCGCGATTGCGGTCAGTGGCGAACTCCGATCGGCTTACGGTAAGCCGTGCGAGCAGACAGCCCAGTATCGTGCGGCTTCGCGGCTTTCGACAAGGGAAGGCCGCCGACCCTGGGCGGCTTACCGTAAGCCGTCAGCCACTGCGCTCCCGGTATGCCTACCACCTCGCGACGTAGCGGCGGGCGCCGCAGAGCCTCTGCAACTGCCGTCGAGAGCGAGCGCTGCGCGACGACCTTGGCCGCGCACCGGCCCCCCAGCTCGGTGCGCCCGCTTCGAGCCGTGCGCAGTGGAGGTGGCCCCGGATTTGTAGAGCTCGCAAAATCTGCCAAGGCTAAACCTGCAACCTCGTGGTCGAAATAGCGATTACAACAGCGATAATGCGGTCGCTAAAATGGCGCCGCCTTCGCTTCGCTAGTGGTCGTGCGAGGATCCAACGGCAGATGGGCCCGCGAACTCGACACCGGCGTCTAACGACTTAGCGTGTGGTGATGAGCGGACGAGCTCTTCGCGTTCCTTTTGGCGTCTGAAATAGCTCGCTGATCGTGGTCGAGTTTCCTTAGGGTGCGGGTGATCGCTCCGGCTTGCGCAGGCCGGTAGCGAAACCGTTCTTTGAGCCGGTTCGAACTGCCGCCATACACGCCGCACGCAGCAGCAGCTCTTCTGCAATGGACTTCCTACTCGCGGCGCTTCATCAGCTTCGGGGAGCTCGACCATGAAGAGCTGATCGTGGCGTTCAGCCGTCGTAAAGGCGCTCGTCGCAGTGGCGGGCGCTTCGCTCCGCAGCGTGCATCGGTCAGTCGGCGAAGGGTACACAATCACCCGGCGCACATTGTGAAAAGCGCCCATAACTCCCTTCGTTACGTTTCCCTCATTCGCTGTGAGCTCGAGCAGGAGGGCACGCCCCACTTCAGCGACGAGGGGCGCGTCTCGACGTCAGGACGTTGTACCTCGTCGACGACGAGGGGGCCGTTGAGCGAGCGAGTTCTTCTTGCCGCCAAGCTACGAAGCTTGTGGAGTGGGGTCGACCAGTACGTTAGTTCGACGACGCAGGTAACCATGCACGCGCGGCAAGTGTAGATGCGCGCGGCGGGGCGACGGGTCGGCCAACATAGCGGACCTGCGATCACAGGGTAGGGCGGGCGGACGATTCGAACTCGAGCTCAGGCGCTGCGTGCGATCCGATCCGCGCGAACGCGCTTCAGCGCTAGTTTCCAGCCCGGCGCGTCTTCGAGACGCGGCACCGCACCGACCAGCTCGGTCAGCATCTCGATCTGCGGATGCCGCAACGCGCCCCTGTCGCGCAGGTAATACCCGAGCAACTGCGTAGCTTCCTCGAGCTCAAGGACGCTATCGGGGATGCGTGGCGGCATCGCCGCGATCACAGAATTGGCCTGCTTGTCGGCAGCGCTTCTCTGCGGATCGAGGGCACGCGACCTTTTGCGCATGTCTTCCATCCCGTCTTTGTAGCATAAAATCGCGTTTAAGCGAGCTTTTGCGCAACACGATCTGTGTTGTCGATCGGAAGTTGAGCAACAGGGCCAAGCAGACGAGCTACGATTTTGCCATAACGTAACGCATAACGTATCGTTACGTTATGGCACGTGAAGGTGTTACGTATGAGCAAGTTGCGGCAGCGGCCGAGTCGCTCGTGGCACGCGGCGAAAAACCAAGCAATCGAGCCGTTCGCGCCGCCCTGGGCGGAGTGGGCTCGGCCAACACGATTCATCGCCACCTCAGCTTGTGGCTTGGGCAGCGCCCTCGACCTGCTCCACTCCCTCGAGAGGTTCCGGCGAACGTCCTGCGCGGTCTGCAGAGCGAAATTGACCGCGCCATCGCCGAGGCTCGCGCACCGCTCGAGGAGGAGCTTGGCAGCGCCAAGCAGGCCGCGGAGGATCTCGCTGTCACGGGCGAGGCTCTCGAGCGCGAGCGAGACGTGCTGACCGCGGAAGTCGACACTCTCAAGAGCGAGACGCAGAGCTGGCGGGGGAGGGTGGAAGAGCAGTCCGCCGAGATGGCTCGCGTCATGGAAGAACTCACGCACGAACGTCAACGTTTCACAGAGGAGCTCGCACGCGAGCGCGCGGCCGCCGAGCAGGCACGGATCGAAGTCGCTCAAGAACGACTCACCACCGAAAACCAGCGCCAGCGGCTCGCCGAGCAGCTGCCCGAGATGGATCGGCTGCGCAAGGCACTCGACTCAGAGCAGGCAGCACGTGTCGAGGCGCAGCGCGAACAGGCTGCACTGCGTGCGGACAAAGCTTCCCTGACCGAGCGTCTCGCCGAAGCCCAAACACGCGAGCGTGCTGCGGAGACCGAAGTCGTCGGCCTCCGCGAACGCTTGGAGAAGCTGATCGGTACCGAACGCGCCGCGGCCGCGGACGTGACTCGGTTGACCCGCGAGCTCGGCGAGGCCCGCGAAGCTCGCTCTCGTGTTCAGGACGAACGCAAGCGCCTACGCAGTGACCTCGAGAAACTCGAACGCGACGCCAAGTCCCGCGAGGCGGCTCTCTCGCACGCCAACACCGAACTTTCGAACGCGGAACGAGAGCTGACCGCGTTCGCGCAAGCGCGCCAGGAACTCGAGCACGCGCGCGCCCAAGTGTTGGCGGCCGCCGTCGAGAACGCTCGGCTTCAAGGCCAGCTCGAGGCGTTCGCTGGCGCCGCAGACGGTCCTGCAGCACCAGCCCCGAAGCGTTGAGCTGTTAACACGTGCTCGCGCCACTCGCTGGGCAAGTACGGTTAGGCCCCTTGCCAGCGCGCGAGTTGATCCCCAGCGGACGCGTAGCGTCCAGCAGCGGGGCACGTGCGGTGTCGACGAGTCATTCGCGTTCGCGGGGGGTGGCGAATCGCGTAGCCGCTCCTCGTGAGCTTTCAGGGAAGCGCGGTGAGCCGTGGGAAGCCCGTCAACGTGTGCGCACGCATCTTGTCGTTGAAGCGGGGTGAGATGCCTCTTGAAGAGCAAGGTGGCGACGTAGTCGCTGTCCACAGAGTCTCTTCACAGGTTTGTTCCTGCTCAGAGGGAGAGACGTCAGGCGTAAGCCGCTGCGCGGCACGCCTCACGGGGGCAGCAGGAGGCATAACTTGAGCAGCTGGAAATGACCGCAGGAAGAGATCCTTTGTTCTTCACATTCCAGGGCACCGAAACTCCCCACCCGCAGCCTCGTTTTCCACACGCACCGCAGCACTCCAGGTGCACGCGGCTGGACGAAGCCATCTTCGTGAAGACTTATGGGCTGCTTCCAACGCGTCCGCGCCGCTCGCGCTTGAACACGCCTGCGTCCTGACGCGCGGGCCCACCAGAGAGGCTTCTAGAAGCGCCCTGGTGCCATTTCGTGCGCTGCGCGCTGTCCGCGCTGCCGCTCGCGCTCTAGTTCCGTTGGAGGCGGCTTGCCGGCGGGTCGGGACGAACCCCGTGCGCTCGGGCGACGGCCCCCTCGTGCGGCCAGGTCCGCCGCCTCGAGAAGCCGGGCCAATTTGCTGCGGCCGGCTCCCTCTTTGCGCAGCTCAAGCTCGCCCCAGAACATTTGAAGCCGCCACATGATCTTCGACGGCAGCTTCCTCAGCACACGCCAGATGCCGTAGGCATAGTCACCTTGACGGCGCGACAGGTACGCGTCGTCATGGTCTCGATCAGGCTGGCTGCACCCGATGAACCTTGCGTTGCGCAGAAAGCGGGCCCGGTTCCCAATAGTGCGTGTCGAGACACGCAGCCGCCCGGCGAGGCCGCCAGCTTGACGCCCAGGGCAATGCGGTCGATTGCGCTTCGCGCGCGAGTTGTACGGACGCGATGGCTTCGAAGGGCCGTTCCCTCTTTTGTCAGAGGTCGAGCCTTCCTCTTCGGCGGCGTGAAGCCGCGCGTACGCATCCCGTTCCTCCTGCAGGGCTGCAGCGAACACGTCCTCCACCTCAACGACAGGCGGGTCGGTGTCTGCGGCCGAAGGGTCCTGCTCAGGGTTCAGCATGCGGGGCGGACGACCGGGGCTCATTAACTTGCTGCCAAGCTCGGTGCGCCCCCAAAAACCAGCCGGACCGTCGATGCGGAGCTCGTCCGATCGGCTCCCCTTCCCACGACACATCAAGCCGAGGAGCAGGAGCATCGTCTCCAGCAACGCCCGGCCTTCCTCGGAATCGATATGACGCACGCGCCCGTCACGTATCTCCCCGGTGCTGAGCACCCCGTGCTCGATGGCGTGAACGAGATCCTTGCCCCACTGCTCATCGCGCTCGGAGCCCTTGCACAGCTTCTCGATGAGGCGAGACGGCATCATTCCGCAACGGAGCTTCGACAGCTCCAGCTGCAGCGCGCCGTCGGGAAAACGCTCCCGGCGACTAGCGTGCTGCGCGGCCGTCAGCGCCACGGCGTGACCTCAACAGACGACTCGCCGCGCGAACGCAGCCGCGGAACGCGGTGCGCCAGGACGGAAATCGAACGGACCTCGGGCGTGACCGCGCGCGCAGGACCGCGCCGCCCGAAAAGGGCGCACGAATCCTTTGCACGCGCGCGAGCGCGTGATAGCGTCACTCAGTCTTCCATTGCGGTGTCGTGACCGCGGTGAGATGCAGGCTCCGGAGGGTCGCCAAACCCGACGGAGCCATTTCTATTTCTGGGGAACCTGCTTGCGTGAGAGCGGTGTGGGCTGGAGCACAGCACTCCCGATTTCGAATCGCAAGTAAATGACCTGCGAACCCGCGGGTTTTCGGCGAAATTCCGACCTAGCGGGGGCCTCTGGAGTGCGACGCACGCCTGCGAAGGCGATCGCATCGACGGATCCACCACGCGCATCCAGCGGCTGATTCTGCCCGCCGCATCATGGCGCATCCCCCCACACCGGCCGCTTCACCTGCGCAGACACGAGCGGGAAAATCTTGGTGCCCGCTTGCTCGGACGACAGGACGATCATGAGCCCGAACCCGTCCAAGGCGTCGCGGCGGACCGCACGGATCGCCAAGAGACCGCCCTTGGCAACGCTCGTTTGGTAGCCATCCGGGTTCGTGAACGCCAAGACGGCCCGACTGATCGGCGTCTCCTCGTTTCCGCTCCCCGCCGCCGCAAAGCGCATGACGCCCGGCGTGGCTCCTCGGAAGCCTGCGCTGATCGACAGACCCGCATACGCTCGCTCCGCCTTCCAACTCAGCTGCAGCTCGTCCTGAAAGTACGGCTGGCGAAGTCCTTCGAGGTCCTTCGTGAACGCAATGCGTTCGCCATCCGGCTTGTGCAGCACGATTCCGCCCGCGGCATTCACATCAGCAGCCGCGATTCGCAGCTCGCCTACGCAGCTGCGAAGCTGCGAGCCACCAATCAACGCGAGACCCCGCAGCGCGAGCAACTTCGCTACGTGCACCAGGAGGGAAGGGGCGAGTTCATCAAGTGCCTTCGCGCGCAGTGCTTCGCAAGGGCGCGAAGCCCACGTCGCGGGGACCAGAGCGGCAGTTAGAAATTCGGCGAAGTCCGTCTGCGGGTCTCTCGACGCAGCCTTCGACGCAAACCCTCCAGCAATCGCTTCGGCGTCGTCGTTCGGCGAGAAGATGCCTTCAGACGCGTAGGCCTTCGCCAGGCCCGCGGACACCGCTACCGCGTGCAGATTACTCCAGGCGGTGAGCAATCCTTCGCCCGCTGCGAGCAACGGAGCGAGGTGGTTCTGCAGCAAGTCCTTGATCGCGTCTGGGAAGAAGCTGGCGTCCTTTACCTCGAAGCCGAAGCCCACGGCCAGCTCGAGCTTGGCGGCGCGATAGACATAGCTTTTGGCTAACGCGAGGTTGAGCTCGCGCGAAAGTGCCGACGTGTCTATCACGTACTCCGCGAGAGCTTTGCCGCTCATGTCGATGCGACAAGAGCCTCCGGTGAGAGCGAGCAGCGAGACCCGGCCCCGCGAGGCCGAACGCAGGGCCGGCAAGGGCGGGACACCTCCATCGGCCACTTTTTCCTCCGCAGACGGCGCGCCCGAAACGGCGGCGGAGGCGCCATCCGCTTCCAACACAACCTCACGCAGCAGAAACGCAAGCTGCTGCGGGACGCGCGCGAAGGCGTCATTCAACGCTGCGCGCATCGTTGCCGTGGGACCGACGAGGGCGGCCCCGGAGACGCGAACCACGACGCTCGCAGGCAGCCCCATGGGAATGTCGTCGTTCAGGGGGTCTTCGGCAGCGCCTCCTCCCCAGTCGCTCGTGCCAGGCTCGCCGCTCGCTTCGTCCACGCCGCCCTCCAACTCAATCGGCGTCCTGGACGTTCCCGGCGGCGCGGGCGGAGCCAAGGGATTTGCGAA
>DASUME010000182.1:0-2932 GCA_036277895.1 Polyangiales bacterium | reverse complement strand
CTGCGCACCGGCTCCAACTTCGATCGCCCGTACCCCGGCCAGAGCACCTACGACTCGCTCGTCACCGCGATCTCGGGCGGCTTCGTGCCGGCGATCCAGAACCTCTACAACGCCGGCGGACCGCTGATCGCCGACATCGTCAAGAACTGGCGGCAGTGGCGGCGCGGCGTGCCGGACTGAGCTGCGTGTGCAAAGCGCTGCGGCGGCGTATCTTGGGCGCACATGGATGTTCGCGCGGCGCCGCCGGGGAAGGTGCGGCGAGAGTTAATGCGAGCGCGGCCCGAAGGGTCGGCGTCTCTCGTGAGCGTGCTGGAGCTCAGCCGGCGCGCCCTGGGCTTGGTCTGGCAGACCAGTCCCACGATCCTGATCTGGCTCGCCGTATTGTCCACGATCGCCGGCGCGCTGCCCGCAGCGGTTCCGTACGCCGGCAAGATGATTGTGGACGCGGTGGCGCCGTTCGCGAACCGCGGCCTGCGCGAGGTGTTGAACGAGAGCGCGGTCGCGCAGAAGTGGCTGCTGCTCGAGGCTGGATTGGTGCTCGCGCTCGCCGCAGCGCAGCGGGGCCTCACCATGTGCGACACGCTGCTGCGCGCGATGCTCGCCCAGCGCGTGAACGAGATGATCCTGGAGAAGGCGCTCACGCTCACGCTGACCGACTTCGAGGACTCCGAGTTCTATGACCGCATGACGCGCGCCCGTCGCGACGCCTCGTGGCGTCCGCTCAGCCTGGTCAAGCGCGCGCTGGGCCTGCTGCAGAACCTGCTCTCGCTGTTCCTGTACGGCGCGCTCCTGCTGCGCTTCTCGGGCTGGGCGGTGCTGGTGCTCGCGGTGGCGGCGCTGCCGGCGTTCTGGGCGGAGAAGGCGTTCTCGGAGCAGACCTTCAGCCTGTTCCGCTGGCGCTCTCCGGACACGCGCATGCAGAACTACCTGGAGACCCTGCTCGCGCGCGAGGACCACGCCAAGGAGGTCACGCTGTTCCGGCTCGGTCCGCGCTTCCTCCAGCGCTACCGGGACATCTTCCGCCGCCTGTTCGCGGAAGAGCGCGGCCTGATCATCCGGCGCAGCTGGGTGGGCTTCTTGCTCGGCGGCCTGAGCACGCTCGCGTTCTATGCCACCTACGCGTTCATCATCGCGCGCACGCTGGCGGGTACGATCACGCTCGGCGACATGACCATGTACCTGCTCGTCTTCAAGCAGGGCCAGGGCGCGATCGCGTCCCTGCTCTCCTCGCTGGGCGGCATCTACGAGGACAACCTCTATCTGTCGACGCTGTTCGAGTACCTCGATCACCCGAGCCAGTCGACGAGCGGCAGCGCCACGGAGGGGCCGGATCCGGGCGACGGCATCCGCTTCCACGACGTCTCGTTCGCGTACGAGGGCGCCGAGAAGCCCGCGCTACGCCACGTCACGCTGCACATCCCGCCTGGCAGCAAGCTCGCGCTCGTGGGCGAGAACGGGGCCGGCAAGACCACGCTGATCAAGCTGCTCACGCGCCTCTACGAGCCGACCTCGGGCAAGGTGACGCTCGATGGCCTCGACCTGCGCGAGTGGCAGCCGGACGCGCTGCGCCGCCGCATCGGCGTCATCTTTCAGGACTTCATTCGCTACCAGCTGCGGGTCGGCGAGAACGTCGGCGCGGGCGATGTCGAGTCCTTCGAGGATCACGAGGCCTGGCAGCGCGCGGCGGTCAAGGGCATGGCCGACCCGTTCATCCAGAAGCTGCCGAGCGGCTACGACACGCAGCTGGGCAAGTGGTTCAAGGACGGCCAGGAGCTCTCGATCGGCCAGTGGCAGAAGATAGCCCTCTCGCGCGCCTTCATGCGCGAGCAAGCGGACATCCTGGTGCTCGACGAGCCGACCGCTTCCATGGACGCCGAGGCCGAGGCGGAGGTCTTCCAGCGCTTCCGTGCGCTCTCCGACCGCCGCATGGGCATCGTGATCTCGCACCGCTTCTCCACCGTGCGCATGGCAGACCAGATCGTCGTGCTGGTCGATGGCGAGATCGTCGAGCACGGCAGCCACGACCAGCTGATGGCGCGGAGCGGCCGCTACGCCCGCCTCTTCAACCTGCAGGCAGAGGGCTACCGTTAGCGGTGCGTGGGCCGGTGCCGCCCTCGCTTCGGCGCATGGCGGCCAGCTCGAGCACCATCTTCTTCTGCACAAGCTCGCTGAGCCCCTTCGCGTCCTCGGCGGCGTCCGGCGAGACCGGCTCCAGCACATGGATGCGGACCGTCAGCGGCGCGGTCTGCGTGAACACCAGGCCGTGCTTGGGAAGCGCGTCCCGCGTGCCGTCGATCACGATCGGCACCACCGGCACGCCGAACTCCTTGGCCAGCGTGAACGCGCCGTGCTTGAACGGCTTGATCTCGCCGTCCTTCGAGCGTGTGCCCTCCGGGAACAACATCACGGACGAGCCGCCGCGCAGGTGCTCGCGGCACTCGTCCAGCATCTTGCCGATGCTCGACTTGTCGCCGCGCTCCAGCCCCACGTAGTCGTTCAGGTACATGTTCCAGCCGATGAACGGCACCTTGAAGATCGAGCGCTTCGACACCCACTTGTAGTGCTTGAACAACCCGAACAGCACCAGGATGTCGCCCAGCGATTGGTGGTTGGCCACCAGCACGTACGGCCGACCGTCCTGGATGTGGTGCACGCCAGAGAAGCGTGTCTTCCAGAGCGGCATCAGCTTCACGTAGTGGTACGCCCAGGCGGACGTATAGAGGTGCAGCCACTTGCGCTCGGGATCGAACACGCTCGTGGCCGCGCGCGTCAGCAGCGCGCCGGCGAACAGGGCCGGGCTGCTACACGCGAGGTAGGACCAGAACGCCGTCGAGAGCGCGACGGCGGACAACGGCGTGTGCGGCTTCTGCTTCTCGTCGTTCACGCCGTGGAGTGTCGCTCATTCCGCGGGCGGGCGCACGCTGGCGGAGGG
>DASUME010000181.1:0-5404 GCA_036277895.1 Polyangiales bacterium | reverse complement strand
ATCATCACGATGTTGGTCTCGGGCGTGTGCGCCGTGAAACCGGGCAATGCCGCGAGCCCACGCGCGAGCTTCTGCGCCAGCGCGTGATCGTCGCGTAGCCGCTCCCAGTGATGCTCGACCGCGTACGAGGCCGCGGCACACAACACGCCGACCTGGCGCATGCCCGCACCCATCATCTTGCGCAGCCGGCGCGCCTCGCGGATCGCGTCGCGTGGACCCGCGAGCAGCGAGCCCACCGGCGCACCGAGCCCCTTGGAGAAGCACACGCTCACCGTGTCCGCGACCGCCGCCAGCTGCGCCAGCGACGTACCGCTCGCGATCTGCGCGTTCCACAGCCGCGCACCGTCGAGGTGGAGCGCGAGCCCGAGCGCACGCGCGCGATCGCTGACCGCGAGCGCCTGCTCGTGCGGCCAGATCGCGCCGCCCGCGCGGTTGTGCGTGTTCTCGAGCACCACCAACCGCGTGCGCGGCAGCAGATCCGCCGGCGGGTTGATCGCGCGCTCCAGCTCGGCGACGCCGAACAAGCCGCCCTGCCCTGCGACGCTGAACTGCACACCCGCGAACGCCGCGGACGCGCCGGACTCGAACGCCATGCAGTGCGTGCCCTCGCCGACCACCACCGCGTCGCCCCGGCGGCAGTGCAGCTGCAGCGCGAGCTGGTTGGCCATGGTGCCAGTGGGCACGAACAAGCCCGCTTCCTTGCCGAGCAGCTCTGCGACCGTGCGCTCCAGGCGCTGCGCGCTCGGGTCCTCGCCGTAGACGTCATCCCCCACGTCGGCGTCGGCCATCGCGCGGCGCATGCCGGCGCTGGGGCGGGTGACGGTATCGGAGCGCAGGTCGAGGATCACGCGCCCGAGCATAGCCAGCCACCCCCGGCACGTTCAATGGACCGTGGCGTCCAAGTGCGAGAAGGTGCGTCCCCGGGGGTAACGATCCTCACGAGGCGAGTGCGAACGTAGGGCGCAGCACGCTCAGAACGGCCCAACGGCCGCGAAGAAGGCCGCGATCTCGTCCTTGCGCGCGTAGGTGTCCTCGTAGCCGAGGTCCATCAGCCGCTCGATGTACGCCGGCTCGAAGGCCAGGTAGCTGACCAGATCCCAGCCCGAGTCGCCGGTGGCGCCGATGCCGCGCAGCAGGTGACGCAGCGCGCGCGGAAAGGACCGGTACTGCTCGATCGCGAGGCTTCCCAGATCGCGCGACGGGCGCAGCACCAGCAGTGGGATCTTGCGCAGCGGGTGGCGCATGCCCATGCGCATCTCTTGCGGCACCAGCGACAACATCGCGTTGATGCGCTCCAGCCGCTCGGCGTCGGCGTCGAGCGAGTCGAGGAAGATCGCGTTGAGCATCACGCCGCTGATCTCGCTGATCGCGGGCGCCTTGTTGCGCTTCTTGACGGCGCGGTTGATCGCGTCGGTCTCCTCTGGCCTACGCGCGTAGCGAATGCCGATCGCGACCAGCCGCTCGGCGCCCAGGTGGATGGCGGGGCTCAGCGGATCGGACAGGCGCACGCAGCCGTCGCCGTACCAGGCGCCGTCGATCTCCACCGGCGGAAAGAACATCGGGATCGCGCTCGAAGCGAGCACGTGCGCGACGGTGATCGACTCGTTGATGCCGAGCCGCGTGGAGCGCACCCAGGGCTTGATGCTGGAGGCGCCCTCGAAGAAGCTCATCGCGGTGCCGGTGTGATAGCTGGTCGCGGTCACCGCCACGCCGCGCAGGTGGCCGCTCCAGATGTGCGAGCGAATGCGCTCGGTGGGCAACGCCTTCTCGAGCAACGCGCGCAGCGGCCGCGTGTCGAGCAGCGCATTCACCGTCGCCTCGCCGAACAAGCCACCGGTGCCCAGCTGGCGCACCCAGCGCGCCGCGATGCCGCCGAGGCTGGCCAGGTCCGTGCGGTAGACCTTCTCGGGCGTGAGCCCGCGCCAGGTGTCGATCAGGTGCGCGACGCCCGCGCGAAAGTCGTCTCCGTGCACCGCGAGCGCCGTGCTGTTGATCGCCCCCGCGGACGTGCCGGCCAGCACCTTGAACGGCGCCGGCTCATGGATGAGCTCGCACAGCGCGCGAAGCGCGCCGACTTGATACGCCGCGCGCGCGCCGCCTCCCGACATGACCACGCCCGTGATCGGCTCGCTCAAGCACCCTCCCCGAAGTCCACGTAGATCCGTAGGATCCATCTTGCCGGCCAGCGCGCCGCCAGCTCAAGGTTTGCGCGCCTGTCTAGCAGCGATGGTCAAGCTTGTGAGCGCGGCCGCAGCGCCGCCGTTCTAGGCTTGGAAAGCCCCAGCAAAGCGGGTATTTGTCCTGCCTTGCTTACTCTGTACGACGTCCGCCGACTAGGTGATCTCGCATGAACTGGAATGGCCTCGCTCCCGAGCTCGTATGGGGGCTGCTCCCGCGCCTGGTCGGGGTGCTTTACGTGGTCGCGTTCGGCGCGCTCAGCTCGCAGCTGGTCAGCATCCTCGGCAAGGACGGCGCCGGCCCGCTCGCCAAGCGCCTGCAGCACGCCAAGCGCGACTTCGGGCTGCGCTGCTACTTCGACTTCCCGAGCGTGTTCTGGCTGAACTGCAGCGATGGCTTCATCGCCGCGGTGCCGTGGCTCGGCGTGTTCTGCGGCCTGCTCGCGATCTACGGCGGTCCCATCGGCTGGGTCGGGCTGCTGCTGGGCTGGATGCTGTGGAACTCGGTCGAGCCCGCAGGCCTGATCTTCCCCTGGGACACGATGCTCCAGGAAGCCGGCTTCCTGGTGTTGTTCGTGCCGCTGGCCAAGGTTCTGCCGTCGCTGGAGGCCACGCACCTGCCGCTGCCGGCGGTCGCGTTCATGTTCCGCTGGCTGTGCATCCGGCTGATGCTCGGCTTCGCGAAGGTGAAGTTCATCGGCACCGGAAAGGGCGACTCGCTCTACCTGCGCGGCTTCTTGATCTGGGCCCCCTTGCCCACGCCGATCGCGTGGTGGGGCCACCACATGCCGCAGTGGATCTTGCGCGTATCGTTGTGGTTCATGTTCGTGGCCGAGGCGATCGCGCCCTGGCTCGGCTTCTTCACCGGCCTGCCGCGGTTGATCTCGTTCGGGATCCTGACGGCGCTGATGCTGGGCATCCACATCACAGGCAACTGGGGCTACTTCAACCTGGGCTACATCGCGCTCTGCGTGTGCTTTCTCGACGTGAACAGCTCGATCTTCGAGCTCGCGCAGGCGAGCGAGGGTGACCTCGCGCTGAACGTGGTGATGGCGCTACTCTTCTTCAACAGCCTGCCTTACTTCCTGGTGATGAACTCGTGGGTCAGCCGCACCTGGGTGCACTGGCTCTGGGAGACGCTGACCTGGAACCGCTGGTGGGGGCGCGCGCTGGTCAGCTGGTTCCGCTTCTGGGCGCCGTTTCACCTGACCAACGGCTACGGCGTGTTCCCGCCCTACGCGGCGCCGCCGCTGCGCCTGGCGCCCGTGATCGAAGGCAGCGACGACGGCGGCAAGAGCTGGAAGCAGTACGGCTACCGCTTCTTGCCCACGACGCCGAAGTCGAAGCTGCCGGTGGTCGCGCCGCACCACCCACGCTTCGATCAGATGCTGCACTACGCCGCGATCGGGATCCACGACGGCAGCTTCTTCAACTCGCTGATCGGCGACGGCACGCCGTACCTGAGCTACCTGCGCACGTTCTGGCTCGATCGCGCGGCGCAGCGGCTGGTGCTCGACGATCCGCGTGTGAAGCGCGAGCTCGGCTACAACCCGTTCCCCGCGCATGCGCCCAAGCTGGTGCGCGTCAGCGCCTACGCGCTCGCGCCCACGCGCATCGACGAATACAAGCGCACCGGCGAGCAGTGGCGCGTGCGCCGCGTGGGCGAGATGCTGCCGGCGCGCGGCCACCAGCCGTGGGTCGACGACCAGATGGTGCCGGAGCCCGAGCTGTTCCACCCGGACTTCGTGCGCTGGAAGAAGCGTGCCTACCCGCTCAAGGAGATGCTGCGGCAGCACCTCGCCGGCGCAGCGCCCGACCAGGCCGTGCTCGCGGTCAGCGACTTCACGGCGGCCGAGGTCGAGCGGTTCTGGAATGAGTTCGTGCCGGCGCTCAACGACGGGCGTGGCGACTGGACGCGCATGGTCGAGCGCGCAAACGCGCTGCAGGAGCAGTTCGGACCGGTGATGATGTACCGCTTCGAGCGCTTGCTGCAGCGCTTCAGCTGGCTGCTGCGCATGCGCAGCGAAGATCACTTCGTGAAGAAGTTCGCGCCCGTGATCGAGCTGAGCAGCAACTTCCGCTACGAGATGCTGCTGCACGAGATCGTGGCCGACGGGCGCGACGAATACCTGCGCTTCCTGGACCAGCCATCGCTGTGCGCCGAGCGCGCCACCCGCACCACGGACGACTCGCAGCTATGGGTACTCGCGATGGTGCGCTTCGAGATGATGATGTTTCACATCCGTACCTTCCGCTGGAACAACATCGGCGACCACGGCTACAAGTACAAGATCCACGGCATCTTCGAGTACGTGCCGACGCTGAACAAGATCACGCCGCCGGACGAGGAGTACCGACCCGTGCCCGCCAAGCACGACGACGGCGAGTTCACGATCGAGGGCATCTACGCGGCCCCCCACGAGCCCGCCCTCCGCGGCTGAGCACTCGGCTGAGTGCGATTCCAGCTCGTGCTGGCGCGTGGTGCGCGGGAACGGGCCCGGGCTCATCGCTTCGCTCCTGGCACTCAGAAAGAACAAAGAGCGCGACCGTCGAACGATCGCGCTCTCTCCGAGTGCCCGGACCCGGCCGTTTCTTGTCCTCAGCCGTTGACCATCTGGGGGATGTTGCCCTTCGGCAGCGACGAGTCGCCGAAGTCGTCCAAGGGTCCGCCGGCCGCGTTCTTCACGCCACACGCAGCGCCGATGGTGTTGAGGAACTTGTTGTGGGTGACGTACTGGTTCGAGGCTTGGTTGCCGGCGTCGACGTAGACGCCGTTCTTGAGCTTGCCGCCCGCGCTGCCCGCGCAGACGTACGGCATGTTGCGCGTCGAGTGCGGCGGGCCGCTGGCGAGATCGTTCAGCCACACCGCGACGCCCTGGTCGAGCAGCGTGCCGGTGGGTGTGGTGCGCGAGCTGAGCTCGTCGAGCAGGCCCTTGAACAGACCCGCGAACAGCTTGTCCACCTCGTGGTGCTTCACGTCCGCATTCGCGATCGCCGAGCCCTCGGAGCCGTCCGAGTTGATGCGGTGCGAGATGTGGTGGAAGCGCTCGTACTTGGTGCCGTTGATGGTGTACTGAGTCTGGTCGTTGCCGTTGCCGATCTGCAGGGTCGCCGCGTGGGTCTTGCCGCAGGCCACCGCCAGCGCGATCACCTGACTCTGCAGCCTGACGGTCTGCACCACGCCGCCGTCGCTCTCGGAGTCCTTGGTGGTGACCTTCGAAAGCGGG
>DASUME010000180.1:0-6958 GCA_036277895.1 Polyangiales bacterium | reverse complement strand
GGTTCCGTCCGTCATGGCGTCGGCGTCGCGGCCTCCAACTCGAGCCACGAACATATCAACGTTCGCCACGCGGTGCCACGCTACCGCGACGCTGTGAGCGCTGCGGACGTCGAGCGCGCCTCGTACCAGCTCGTAGGGATGCGCGACGCTTCAGTGCGCGAGCTTGAGCGTGACGACACCGCCCACGATCAAGGCTACGCCGACGTAGCGCGCGAGCGAAGTCGGATCGCCGTAGACCAGCACGCCGATCAGGAACGTGCCGGCCGCGCCGATGCCGCTCCACACGGCGTACGCGGTGCCGATCGCGATCCCGCGCTGGGCCAGCCAGAGCAGCGTGCCGCTGATCGCCAGAAAGAAGACCGCTACCGCGATGCCCCATCCGCGCGTGGCCGGTTCTTGCGCCATCTTCAGGCCCAGCGGCCAGCCGATCTCGAACAGCCCCGCCAAGACCAGGAACAGCCAGCTCGTCTCCACCAACATCTCGACCTCTCCTCGAGATATGAATACGATCGTATTTGAAAACAGCAAGGACGAGCGAGCACGATGGGAAGGAAGAAGACAGTCGACCGCGAGCAGGTGCTCGACGCGGCCGAGCGCGTGATCGCGGAGCGCGGCGCGGGTGCGCTCTCGATCGGCGCGGTGGCCGAGGCGGCGGGTATCTCCAAGGGCGGGGTGCAGTCCAGCTTCGGGACCAAGGAGGAGCTCGTGGTCGCGATGCTCGACCGCTGGATGGACGGGGAGCAACAGCGCTTCACGGAGCGAGCTGGAGACGAGCCCACCACGGTCGGCCGCATCCGCGCCCACCTGCTCGTGACGCGCGATGACGACGAGGCCTCGCAGACGCGCGCGGCCACGCTGCTGGTCGCCCTGGTGCAGTCGCCCGAGCACCTCGCGCACGCCCGCAGGTGGTACCGCAAGCGCATGGGCACGCTGCTGAAGGAGCAGTCGTCCCGAGCGCGCGTGGCGTTCCTGGCTGCGGAGGGCGCGTTCTTCCTGCGCTACCTGGGCCTGGTCCCGATCGACGCCGCGACCTGGAAGGGCATCTTCAAGGACCTGGAAGCGTCGCTGCGCGAGTAGGGCTCAGTCCGACGAGCTGGAGCTGGGCTTGGACTCCGACTTGGTCTCGGTCTTGGCCTCGCTCTTGGTCTCGGTCTTCGTCTCGCTCTTGGCCTCGCCGCCGCTGCTCTTGCTGCTGCTGCCGTAGCCGTCCGCGTACCAGCCGCCGCCCTTGAGCAAGAAGCGGCTTCCCGAGATCAGGCGGCGCGCTTTGGGCTGTCCGCACTTGGGGCAATCTTTGAGCGCGTCCGCGGTGATTCGTTGTTCCGCTTCCCAACTGTTTCCGCAGGCTTCGCACTCGTATTCGTAAGTCGGCATGTGACGGCTCCGCGGCGGAAAATAGGGACCGCGGGCTCGAAGTCAAGGCGCGTCGGGCCAGGTCCGACGCACGGCAACACTCAAGTAAAGGCCGCCGCCCACCGTTAATGGTGGCGTGCTGCGTCGACTCTCTTCTTGGGCCTTCTGGCTGTGGGCACCGTTGTGCCTGCTGCTCGTCGCGAGCCTCATGGTCACGCACACGTACGCGCTGCCGGCCCCGGCGCCGCAGGACTTGCGGGTCGAGCGCGACGCACAGGGCCGCTGGCAGATGCTGCACGTGCTCTACGGTCGCTGCCGCTGCTCGCAGCGCATCCTGCAGCACCTGCTCACGCGCAAGGCGCTGCCCGGCGTGGCCGAGCGCATCGTGCTGGTGGGCGCCGACCCGCAGCTGGAGCAGCGTGCGCGCGCGGCGGGCTTCGTGATCGAAGCGATCACGCCCGAGGAGCTGCCCCGCCGCTACGCGCTCAACGCCGTACCCGCGCTCGCCGTGATCTCGCCGGCGCGCGTGGAGTACCTGGGCGGCTACACGGAACGCAAGCAGGGACCCGAGATCGCGGACCTGGAGATTTTTGAACGCGTGCGCGCAGGCACGCGGACCGACGCGCTGCCGTTGTTCGGCTGCGCCGTCAGCGAAGCCTTGCGTGGTCGGCTCGACCCGCTCTCGTTGCGCGCGTGGCTGCTGGGAGAGACTCGATGATGGAGAAGTTGATGGCGTTCTTACTGCTGCCGGCGCAGGTGAGCGCGTTCGAGCAGCGCTACCTGGCGCGCATGAACCGCGTCGCGCTGGTGTTCTTTGCACTGCACGTGCCGGTGTTCGCGTTGATCGCAGCGATCAACGAGACCAACCCGATGCTGGCGGTCGGCTTGACCATGCTGGTGATGGCCGGGCCGTTGTTGGCGATGTTCAGCTTCGAGAACGCGCGCGCGGTTTCCCTGGTGTACGGCTTCACCGCCATGCTGATGGGCGGCCTGCTGGTGCACTTCGGGCAAGGCCCGGTGCAGATCGAGATGCACTTCTACTTCTTCGCGCTGCTCGCGATGTTGTCCGTGTTCGCGAACCCGATGGTGATCGTGGTCGGCGCGCTGACGGTAGCGCTGCACCATGCGCTCGGCTGGGCGCTCGTGCCCAGCAGCGTGTTCAACTACCAGGCGCCGCTGTGGGTGGTCGCGGTGCACGCCGGCTTCGTGGTGCTCGAGTCGGTGGCCACCTGCTTCATCGCGCGCGTGTTCTTCGACAACGTGATCGGTCTGGAGAAGATCGTCGAGGCGCGCACGGCGCAGCTGGACGCGCGTAACCAAGACATGCGGCTGGTGCTCGATCACGTGCAGCAGGGCCTGCTCACGGTCGACCGCGATCTGCGCATGTCCAACGAGAGCTCGCGCGTGATCGAAAGCTGGCTCGGTGTGCCCGAGGCCGGGCAGAGCTTCCCGACGTACCTGGAGGCGCGCGCGCCGCGCGTGGCGCACGCCTTCACGATGGGCTGGGAGCAGGTGCTGGCGGACATGCTGCCGCTGGAGCTCGCGCTGGAGCAGCTGCCGCGCAGCTTCCAGATCGAGGCGCGCCACTTCCGCATGGAGTACACGCCGATCCTGCACGGTGCCCAGCTGGTGCAGCTGTTGATCGTGATCTCGGACATGACGGCCGAGGTCGAGCGCGAGAAGCTCGAGCTCGAGCAGCGCGACGTGATGCGCATCCTGGCGCGCGTGGCGGCCGACAAGGCCGGCGTGCTGGAGTTCTTCGTGGAGGCCGCGGAGCAGGTGGCCACGGTGGTGGAGTCGCGCGGCGACATGCGGCTGCAGAAGCGTGTGGTGCACACGCTCAAGGGCAACGCGATGATCTTCGGCGTGCAGACGATCGCGCGCATGTGCGAGCGCATGGAGACGAACATCGACGAGCTCGGGCAGCTGCCGAGCGACGCCGAGCGCGCGGAGCTGGCCGACAGCTGGAGCACGCTGTGCGCGAAGCTCGAGCTGCTGATCGGCGAGCGCAAGAGCCAGCACATCGAGATCGACGACGCCGAGTACGACGACATCCTGTCCGCGGTGCTACGCGGAGCGCCGCGCGATGCGGTGGCGAGCCAGATCCGCAGCTGGCGCTTCGAGCCCACGCAGCGCCGGCTCGCGCGCATCGCCCATCAAGCCGCGTCTCTCGCCGAGCGCACGGGCAAGGGTGCGATCGAGGTCGAGATCCTCGACGGCGACATGCGGCTCGACGCCAAGCGCTGGGCTTCGTTCTGGTCCGCGTTCGTGCACTGCGTGCGCAACAGCGTGGATCACGGCATCGAGTCACCCGAGGAGCGCGCCGGGCGCGGCAAGGGCCCCGGCAAGCTGCAGCTGAGCACGCGGCTCGAGCGCGGCGACCTGCTGATCGCGATCAGCGACGACGGCCGCGGCGTGAACTGGGCGCGCGTGGCCGAGAAGGCGCGCGAGCGCGGGCTGCCGCATCAATCGCACGGCGATCTGGTGGAGGCGCTGTTCGCAGACGGGCTGAGCACGCGCGACGAGGCGAGCGAGTACAGCGGCCGCGGCGTGGGCATGAGCGCCGTACGGGCGAGCTGCCACGAACACGGCGGCACCGTGACCGTGCATGACCGCGTAGGCGGAGGCACCGTCGTGGAGTTCCGCTTCCCGACCACGAGCGAGTACGCGATCGTGCGCGGCCCGCTAGCCGAGGCCGTCTAGCGTTCAGCCCGAGCGCGCACGCGGCCCCTGAAACGTCCGCGTTAGCCGCTCCGGCGTGGGTGCACGCGAGCGGGAGCGGCAACGCGGACGTAAACGAGCAGGGGCCGCGTTCACGGAAGCTGGGCGCTCTCGCGAGCGCCTTTGCGTTACTTGGCCTTGAGGGCTTCGTCGATCGCGGCCTTGAAGGCCTCGAACGGCTGGGCGCCCTGGAGCAGCTTGCCGTTGATGAAGAAGCTGGGCGTGCCGATGCGGGCGCCGGCCTTGTCGACCGCGTCCATGTCTTCCTTCACGCGCGCCTCGTGCGTCTTGTTGTCGAGCGCAGCCTTGAACTTGGCGAGGTTGATCCCGCCGAGGTCCGTGGCGTACTTCTCGAGGTCAGCGCGGCTGAGCGCGCGCTGGTTTGCGAACAGCAGGTCGTGGTAGGCCCAGAACTTCTCGGAGCCCGCCTGCTCGAACACCTCGCGCGCAGCCTGCGCCGCGGGGCCCGCATCCTGGTGGAAGGGCAGCGGGTAGTTGCGCCAGACGATCTTGACCTTGTCCTTGTACTCGTCCGTGATCTGCTTGATGGTCGGACCGACGCGGCTGCAGAACGGGCACTGGAAGTCGCTGAACTCCTGGATCACGACCTTGGCGTTCTTGCCGCCCTTGCTCGGCGCGTCCTTGACCTCGGCGATCTGGTAGATCTTGTTCGCGTCGGGCTCGGCCTGCGCGGCCGGCTGGCCCTTGGGCGCTGCCGGTGCGGTCGCGCCGTTCTTGATGATCTCCTCGTACAGCTTCGCCTTCGCGACGCCGCCGCCGACCTTGGCCTTGGCCTTGGCGAGCTCTTCGTCGATCAGCTTCTCGAACGCGGGCTGCGGCTGCGCACCGCGCAGGCTGCGGCCGTTGACGAAGAAGCTGGGGGTGCCGCTGGCGCCGAGCGAGGCGGCGAGCGTCTTGTCGGCCTCGATCTTGTCCTTGTAGGGGTTGGCGTCGAGCGCGGCCTTGACCTTGTTGGCGTTCAGGCCGAGCTGCTTGGCGTAGCCCTCGAGGTCCGCACGGCCGAGCGCGCGCTGGTTCTGGAACAGCAGGTCGTGCGCTTCCCAGAACTTCTTGTCCTTGCCCTCGGCATAGGCCTCACGTGCGACGATCGCGGCAGGCGTGGCGTCGTTGTGGAAGGGAAGGGGGTTGTCCTTCCAGACGAAGCGCACGTCGTTGCCATACTTCTGTGACAGCGCAGCGAGCGTGGGCTCGACGCGCGAGCAGAACGGGCACTGGTAGTCGCTGAAGATGACCACGGTGACGAGCGCGTCGTTCGGTCCCTTGACCGGATCGTTCGAGGTGACCGGAACCTTGTAGACGGTGGTGTCGTCGGGCTGCGCCTGCTGCGGCTGCGCCGCGGGCGCCTCGACCTTGTCCTTCGCACCCGCCATCAAGGTGGCGTACACGGCCTTGGCAGGCACGTTCTTGGCCTTGAGCTTGTCGACGCGCTTGAGCTCGTCGTCGATGATCTCCTTGAACTTCTCGACCGGCTGCGCACCGCGCAGGTTGCGGCCGTTGATGAAGAAGCTCGGGGTACCGCGCGCGCCGACGTTGCCGGCGAGCTCCTGGTCGGCCTTGATCTCGGCGTCGTGCTTGTTGGTGTCGAGCGCGGTCTTGAACTTGGCCACGTCGAGGCCAATCTCGCCGGCGTACTTCTCGAGATCCGGGCGCGTGAGCGCGGCGCGGTTCGCGAACAGCTTGTCGTGCATGGCCCAGAACTTCTCGCTCTTGCCCTGCGAGAACGCCTCCATGGCGGCCTGCGCGGCGGGCAGCGCGTTCTGGTGGAAGGGCAGCGGCTGGTTGCGCCAGATCACGCGGATCTTCTTGCCGTAGTCCTTCTCGAGCTGCTCGATGGTGGGGTTCACGCGGCCGCAGAAGGGGCACTCGAAGTCGCTGAAGGCGACGATGGTGACCGGCGCGTCGGACGGACCCTTGGAGGGCTGCGCGTCGGTGACGGGCACCTTGAGGCGCTCGACGGGCTCGTCTTCCGTCACGCCCGCGACGGCGCCGGCAGCGGAGTCGCCGTGCTCTTTGCTGGCGTCGGCGATCTCGGCGATGCCAGCGCCCTTCTTCGCCGATATCTGGCCGACCACGAAGCCGGCTACGGCAGCGATGATGATCGCTACGATTGCGGACCCTTTGTTCATACTCTCTCCTTACCGAGCGCGCGCCAGCGTGTTTGCGCGGACGAGCGCCCTGCCGCTCGCGCGGCAATGAAACTCGGTTGCACATGCACTGCGTATGAAAGTGGAGCGGGCCAACGGGCCGCGCGAGCCACGAAACCGCTGAACTGTCCGCGCAGCGCGCCCAGAGCGAGCGTGCCGCGAACCTACGGACGTACAGCGAGCGTGTGCTCAGGCGCGGGGTGGTCGTTCGAGGCGCTGGTTCGGCGTGCGACCAGGCATGGCGACGATCACGTGCTCCGGCCAGCTCATCCAGACGTACGTCTGGCGCTGGCGGGCAGGCAGGGTGGGCAGCGCGAAGTCCGTACGATCCCAGAGCTCGGGCCGCGGCGGCTGAGGCAACGCCGGGATGCACTGCGGGGAGTCTGGATCGGCGCACCACAACAGCGCAGCGCCTCCCACCGGACTCGCGCTCTCGCAGCTCATCAGCACGCTCTGGTGGTTGGCCAGGTCGCTGAGCGAGAGCGTGGGTCCCTCCGCGAAGGCATCGGCCACCCACACGCACGCGAGCGCGGCCAGCGCAGCGATTGCTGCGCGTAGGGCCGTCGACCGGATGGTGTGGATGTGTGCCATCGAAACGTTGGGGATTCTACAGAGTGCTGGCTGCTGAAATCAACTCGCAGCTGACCCAACAGCTAGCGCGCGGGCGGTATTTCCGCCCGCGCACCACCCCGTATGCGTTTCGTGGGCGCTCAGCGGCG
>DASUME010000179.1:0-2300 GCA_036277895.1 Polyangiales bacterium | reverse complement strand
ATCGCGCACGCCGCGCGCAGGAGCCCCGATTGAACGACGTGCGCGAAGGTGTATCGTCGTGAGCGAGAGCATGAGCGCAGACAAGGCCATCCTGCTGGTGGAAGACGATCCCAGCCTCGCGCTCGGCCTGTGCGATGCGCTGGAGTTCGAGGGCTTCAAGGTGACGCACGCAGCCAGGGGCGTGGACGCGGTCGAGCACGCGAAGAAGCACGCGCCCGACTGCATCATCCTCGACCTGATGCTGCCGGACTTGAACGGCTACCAGGTGTGCGAGCAGATCCGGCGCTTCGACCCGCGCACGCCGATCCTGATGCTGACCGCGCGCAGCCAGGAGGCGGACAAGATCCGCGGGCTCGACTCGGGCGCCGATGACTACGTCACCAAGCCGTTCTCGGTCGGCGAGCTGGTCGCGCGCATCCGCGCCGTGCTGCGCCGCACGCAGCGCGCGATCCCCACCGACAAGCCGTTCGCGATCGGCGAGTACACGCTCGACCCGACGGCGCACACGCTCGCGCGCGGCAGCGAGAGCGAGCTGCTGTCGTTCTACGAGGTCGAGCTGCTCAAGCTGTTGTTCGAGCGCAAGGGTCAGCCAGTGTCGCGCGACGAGATCCTCAAGCGCGTCTGGGGCATCGATGCGAACCCCAGCAACCGCACCGTCGACAACTTCATCGTAAAGCTGCGCAAGCGAGTCGAAGTCGAGCCGGCCAACCCGCGCCACATCCTCACGGTCTACGGGCTCGGCTACAAGCTCGTCCCGTGAGCCTGGGCGCTCACGGCGGGTGCACTTTTCTGCCGCGAAGCGAAGGTTGAGAGCGCGCGAAAAGCCACTTTACGCGGGCGATTTGCTCGTGCTGTGGTGCGCCGAAGGTGAGGTGCAGCGTGCAACTTCGAGGATTCGCATCGGCGACGGTTCTTTTGTTTCTGTCTGCGTGCTCGGAAGACGGCGCCAAGCCCGCGGGCACCGACGAGGGCGAGGTCACGGACGAAGAACCCGCGGGCGATGACGACGACAAGGTCACCGGCTCGGTCGACAGCGGTCGTCGCAACAGTCCCGATGCCTCGGCGCCCGACAAGCCCGCGCCGGACGCGGGCGTCGGCGGAGAGAAAGACGGCGGCGGCTCGACCTCCAACGACACCGGCAAGCCCCCAGCCAGCTCTGGTGGCAGCTGCCTCGACGGCATCACCGACTACGGCGCGAAGGGGCCGTTCAAGTTCAGCGCCAAGCCCTCCGGCTCGATCAAGATCTGGGTCCCCGAGGTGCCGGCAGGCTGCAAAGTTCCCGTGATCCACCTCGCCAACGGCACCGGCGCCAACTGCGGGAACTACCAGAAGGTCCTGGACACCTTCGCCTCGCACGGCTTCCTCACCACTTGCTACGAGAGCCCCCAGACCGGCGCGGGCACACAGGGCCTGATGGCGTTCAAGACCGCGCTTGAGACCTACCCCGAGCTGGCCGACAAGCGCTTCGGCTCCACCGGTCACTCGCAAGGTGGCCAGGGCGCGTTCACGGTCTTGCAGCTGACCGAGACCGAGTTCGGCGCCGACGCCGTCTACGCGGGCCTCGCGATGCAGCCCGCGAGCGGCTTCGGCTCGCAGCCGAGCGGCGGAAGCTGGCAAGAGGTGTACGCCAAGATCAAGTCGCCGATGTTCATGTTCAGCGGCACCTCGGACACACTGGTGTCGGCGGCCTGGGTGAAGCGCGGCTTCGACGCGCTCGACGACGGCATCGAGGCCTACAACTGGTCTGCGAAGAACGCCACCCACATCCCCACGCCCCAGGCGGAGACGCAAGAGGTGGGCGTGCCGTGGTTCCGCTGGAAGCTGCTCGGCGACCAGGCCGCGTGCAAGGCGTTCAAGGCGCTCGCCGGCAAGGGCCGCTGGACCGAGTCCGACGTGCAGAACGCCGCCGAGTGCCAGTGATCAAGCGTCCTGCTTGCTGATCCGTACCGCGCACGCCTTGTACGCGGGCTGGCGCGAGTACGGATCGAACGCACCGATCGTCAGCTGGTTGACCATCTCGTAGTGCATCGGGATGAACACCTCGCCCTGCTTCACGGTCTGCGTGACGAACGCGCGCGCGCGGATCTTGGCGCGCTGCGAGGCGACCACCACCAGCTCGTCCGGCTCGATGCCGAGCTGCTTGGCGTCGCTGGGGGAGATCTCCACGTAGACCTCGCTCGGCGCCAGGCGCGCGAGCACGTCGGAGCGCTTGGTGCGCGTCTGCGTGTGCCACTGGCTGGAGCTGCCGCGCCCCGTCAACAACGTCATCGGGTACGCGCGCGTGGTCGGCTCCGGCAGCG
>DASUME010000178.1:0-5721 GCA_036277895.1 Polyangiales bacterium | reverse complement strand
CGCTCTGTTGATCGTCGTAGTGCGCCGAGAAAGGGCTGCCCGACTGGCCAGCCGGCATGTGCAAGATGCCGTCCCCTTCGTGGCCGGGCGCGACCACCATGCGCTCGCTCGCGCCCATGCTGCCCGAGCTCATGCGCACGCACAGCCCGCAGCCCGCGAGCTCGCGCGCCGGCATGTCGAGCCAGCCCAGCCCTGGCAGCGAGCCGAGTGGGTGATGCAGCTGCACCGACGAGACCTCACCCCAGCGCAGCTCGGCCAGCGTGCGGCCCGGGTGTGCCTGGCGCAGCGCGCTCGCCACCGTGTCGAGCGCGCGCAGCACCAGCGCATCCTGCTCCGGGCTGCGCTCCTCCAGCGCACGGGCGAGCGGCGTGTCGACGTCCGCGAAGTCGAGCTCGAAGCCCGGCTCCGCGTGGCGCGCTTCGCCCAGCCAGTCGGCAAAGAAGTCGTCGACCAGCTGGCGCCGCAACGCCCGCACGAGCGGGAAGCCTCGGCTGCTCAGCTCGGCACGGCCGTCCCACGCCTCCAGCGCCGCCCGCTCGTCCGCGCGCGTGCCGGCCGGGATCACTTCCAGCGCGCGCGCGCGGAACAACTCGAGCGGCTCACTTCGCGTGTCGAGCTGCGCTGCCAACGAGTCCACCTCGCGCGTCTTCGCGGCGAGCTGCTCACGGATGCGGTAGGCCCGGTAGCCGTGGCCGTAGTGATGGCTGAGCACGGCGCCCGGCATACGCTGGTTCGCGCTCACCAGGACGCCGCTCTCTGGATCGATCACGCGCGGCAGCTCGTCGGCTGCGAGGTAGCCTTGCCAGCGGTCTGCGCTCCAGCGTTCGCTCTCGGTGCCCGCGAAGTCGCGACGCGGGAAGCGTCCGGTGACGGTCCATGCGATCTGACCGCGCGCGTCGGCGATCAACGCGTTGAGCGGCGGCATGCCCGCGCGGTTGAAGATCCGCACCGCGGCCTGCACGTCCGGCGCGTCTGCGAGCTCGAGCAAGCTCAGGTCGAGAGCAGACGGATCGAGCGCGGTCCAGCGCAGCGCTACTTCACGTCCCAGCAACTTGGCCGGCAGCACGGGACCCCACTCGGTCTCGCGCACCGCGAGCTCCACCGCGTCGCCGCCCCGCACCACGATCTTCTCGATCCGCGTCGTGAACGCGCGCCAGCCCTCGGCGCTGCGGTAACGCGTCGCATCGCCGTCGAGCTCGACCAGGTCGAGCACGTCCGCCTCCACGTTGGTCAGGCCCCACGCGATCTGTCCGTTGGAGCCGGTGACGATCAACGGCAGCCCTGGCAAGGTCAACCCGCGCACGCTGTGCCCCGGGTAGTGCAGCTCGGCGCGGTACCACACGTTCGGCACGCCGAGCTCGAGGTGCATGTCGTTGGCGACCAGCGCGCGGCCATCGTGCGTGCGCGAGCCCGCGATCGCCCAGCCGTTCGACCCGACCGGCGCCTCGCCCGCGCGCGCCGACAGCACGCGCGCCGTCGCGCCGCGCAGCGCGGGGACGCGCACGCGAGCGCTGACCTCGCTCAGCAGCGCGTCGGTGTACGGGTCGCTGCCCGCGTACAACAAGTCGTGCACCGCACGCGGCGCGTGGCGCGCGACGATCGTGCGCGAGCGCTCGAGTGTCTCACTGTCGCTCAGTACCTGGAACATGCCGAGCACCACCAGCACGCTGTCGCGCTCCTGCCAGCGCGCGGGTCGATACGCGAGCAGCTGGAACTCGAGCGGCAAGGTGCTGCGGCTGTCGAGGAACGCGTTGATCCCCGCCGCGTAGGCGCGCAGGGCGTCGCGCTGGTCGGCGGGCAGGCGCGCCACGATCGCGTCCGCGACCTGGCGCATGCCGTAGTGGCGCTGCTTGCGGTCGAGCTCGAGCACGTCCGCGCCCAGCACCTCGGCCAGCGTGCCGGCGCTGCTGCGGCGCAGCAGATCGAGCTGAAACAGCCGGTCGCGCGCGGTCACGAAGCCGAGCCCGGCCAGCGCGTCATCGCGTGTTCGCGCGTGCACCGCGACCACACCGAGCGCGTCCGCGTGCACGCTGACCGGCGCCTGCAAGCCCGCGATGCGCGCTTCGCCACCCTCGCGCGGCGTGAGTGCACGCCACGCGAGCAAGCCAGCCACCACGGCGACTGCCGCCAGGATCAGCAGTGCGCGCTTCACGCGTCCACCTGCGCGATCGCGAGGTGACCGTTGTCGACCTCGCTCAGCTGCCCGTAGTCCATGCGCAGCAGCCGGTCGGCCAGCCCGAAGTACTGGTCGTCGTGCGTGATCACCAGCACCGCCTTGCCGCGCGCACGCAGCTCCGGCAGCAGCTCAGTGTAGAAGAAGCGGCGCGACTCCGGGTCCTGATCCGAGGCCCACTCGTCGAACACGTAGAAGGAGCGATCGTCGAGCGCGGCCGCGAGCAGGGCCAGGCGCTTGCGCTGCCCCATCGACAGGCCATCCACCTTCAGCTGCGCGCCCTGCACGCGGATCCGGTGATCGAGCTTGAGTCTGCGCAGGTAGTGCTCGGCGCGCTCGCGCAGCTCGGCATCTTCCAGCCCGAGCAGGGCCTCGAACACGTGGTACTCACCGAACACCACCGAGAACAGCTCACGGTAAAATGCGCGGTTGGCGTCGTCGATCGGCGTGCCGTCGACCAAGATCTGGCCCGCCTCGGGCACGTACAAGCCGAGCAACAACAGGGAGAGCGTGGTCTTGCCGCTGCCGTTGCCGCCCACCAGGAACACCAGCTCGCCGGGCCGCAAGGTGAGGTCGATCGGCCCGAGCTGGAACACGCCGCTCTCGCGCTCGCGCTGGTAGCTGTGCGTCACGCCGATCAGGTCGATGCTACGCCAGCTCGCGGGCAGCGCCGCGCCCGTCAGCGCCGGCTCCGCCTCGAGCGAGAGCCCGAGCTCGCGCCACTTCGCCACCGCCACCGACGCGCGCCCGAGCGAGGGCAAGATCTCCATCAACAACGCGAACGGCGCCATCAAGTAGAGCAAGGTCAGGCTCGCGCTCGCCACGTCCTGCACGCGCATGCCAGCCCAGCTGGGCAGCGCGAACACGGTCACGCCCATCACCACGTAGAACAGCAAGCTGCCCCAGCCGGTGGCCCAGCTGTACACGGTCATGCCGGCGACGAAGTCGCGCTCGTACGCGCGCACGCTGCTGCCGAGCATACGCTCCAGAAAACCCTCGCCACGGGCGCGGCTCAGCTTCAGCTCCTTGATGCCGCCGGTGAGCGCGCGGAAGTGCGCGAACAGCGTGTCGCTGACCTCGCGTGCACTGCGAAACGACGAGGCCGCACGCCGCTCGTGCAGCGAGAAGATCGCGCCCCCGAGCGCCATCGCGAGCAGCGTCACCAGCAGCGCCCAGGGCGCGCAGTAGCCCAGGTACGCGAGGCAGCCGAGCACGGTCGCGCCGTGCACACACACCATCGGCAGGTACACGAAAGACTGCGTGAGCACGGCAGCATCGTCATTGAGCGCAGCCAGCACGCGATGTGCACCGATCTCCTCGTTGCGACGCAGCGGTGCCTGCACGATGCGTCGGCTCAGCTGCACACGCAGCTCCGCGATCGCACGCTGGCCGAGCCGCGTCAGCAAGATCTCGGACGCGCCCTTGCTGACCACTGTCACCACCACCAACACGCAAAACCAGCCCAGCAGCCCCTGCGCCGAAGCGCTGGTGGCGGCCGAGATCAGCGCGATCAGCGCCGCTCCGGACAGCCCGCTGATCGCGCCCGCGAGCACGGCCAGCCCGACCTGCGCGTGGGCCTTGCCCAGCAAGAAGCGCAAGGTCGCGATCATGGCTGGCCTCCGGGTGCGAGCTTGCGCGAGCGTCGCGGCAGCGCGACGATCGCCGGTTCCTTGGGCCTCGCGTCGCCCAGCTCGAACACCACGCGCGCGAGGCTGCGCACGCTGCGCTGCTCGAAGAAGCGCGCGAGCGGAAGCTCCACCGCGAAGGCCTCGCGCACCCGGTCGAGGATCTGCAGCGCCAGCAGCGACTCGCCACCGAGCGCATAGAAGTCCGCATCGCGATCGATCACGCTCACGCCGAAGGCCTGGGCCCACAGCTGCGCCATCGCGTCCTCGAGCGCCGCCAGCGAGTCGACTGCCAGCCGCGGCCCCACCTGTCGCGTCGCCAGCGCGCGCGCCACGTCGTCCTCCGGCAGGCCGCGCACCGTCTGCTGCGAGACCACCACGTTGGCGTGGCCGAGCGCGAGCGCAAGCATGAACGCGCGCGCGCCGTCGGTGGCGCTCATTCCGCCAAGGCCCAGCTTGGCCAACGTCTCGCTCTGCGCCGCCATGCCGACATCGCGGAAGCGATCGAGCGCGACCGAGATCGCGTTCACGCCGCGGCGGCGCAGCTCGACCGCGTGTGCATCGAGGAACGCGTTGGCGGCCGCGTAGCCGGCCTGCGCGAAGCCTCCACTCCACGCGCTCAGGGACGAGCAGTAGGCGACGAAGTCGAGCTGACGTGCCTGCAGCAGCTCCGCGAGCACGCGCGCACCCTCGACCTTCGCGTGCAACTCGTGCGCGAGCGCGCCCTCGTCCGTCGTCGCGATCAGACCTCCCCGGGTGGCGCCTGCCGCGTGAATCACGCCGTGCAGCGCGCCAAAGCGAAGCTCGATCGCGGCCAGCACCTCGCGCATCGCCGCGCGATCGGTGACATCGGCAGCCAGCGCGATCATCCCGGGCGGCAGCTCCAGGCCCGCCGGCACCGTGCGCGACACCAACACCACGCGCGCCTGGGCGTGCTGCTGCAAGTGCGCGGCGAGTGCGCGTCCCACGCCACCGAGCCCGCCGGTGATCAGGTACACGCCGCGCTCGCGCAGCGCACGCTCGAGCGTGCGCTCGCCGACCAGGCGCGGCAGCCAGCGCTGCCCGTGACGGTGTGCCACCACGAGCTCGCCCGTGTCCGCGAAGACGCTCTCGTCATCGTCGACATCGATCAAGCGCATCGTCACGGTGGGCAGCTCGAGCGCCGCGCTGCGCAGTGCGCCGATCACCTGCGCCTGCTCCGGAACGAGCGACTCGGCGCCCGTTACGTCGCAGGCGCCGCGCGTGATCACCAGCAGGCGCGCGTTCGGCTGGCTGCTCAGTGCGCGCGCGACCTCCACGAAGTGCGCCAGTGCGCGCGGCGAGTCGCGCAGGTCGAGCACGACCTGATCTGCGTCGACGGCGCGAGGCTCGCTACTCGCGCGTTGCCAGCTCGGCGTATACAGCCAGTGCTCGGGGCCGGTCGCCGCGCTCGTTTGCGGCGCGTCGATCCAGTAGCGCTTGTGCTCGAACGGCGTGCTCGGCAACGCCACACGACGCCCGGCCTCCGCGAGCTCTACCGAGACGCCGTGCTCCCACAGCAGCGCACGCGGATCATGCTCGCTCGCGAGCAACGAGGCGCTGTCCGCTCCCTGCGCGCGCGCGAACCCACTCAAGCTCGCGCCCGCGCCCAGCTCGAGCAACAGCGCATCCGGGTGCGCCGCGCGCAGCGTCGCGACGCCATCGGCGAAGCGCACCGTGTGGCGCAGCTGCTGCACCCAGTACTCGGGGTTGATCGCCTGCGCGCTCGTGATCGGCGCGCCGCTCAAGTTCGAGATCCAGGCCTGCGTCGGTGGCTGCAGCGCCACGCGCGCGAGCGCGGCCCGAAAGCTCGGCAACACGCCGTCCATCTGCGCCGAGTGGAACGCGCGCGAGACGCGCACCCGCCGCGACGCGATGCCCGCGGCCGCGAGTCGCTGCGCTAAC
>DASUME010000177.1:0-4734 GCA_036277895.1 Polyangiales bacterium | reverse complement strand
GAGCTCCGCGCCGCTGGCGTAGAACCAACCCGACGCGGTGCTGGCGAGGTCCGGGAACAGCCGCGGTGCGAGCGCCTGCACGCGCTCGCCGGCGCGCAGCGCGATCTCGCCGATCGACAGCAGCTCCAGCCGCGCCTCGGGTGCGAGCGGAAAGCCATCGAGCCGGCTGCTCACGGTGCAGCCCTCGCCCTCGCGCGGCTCCACGCCGAGAAGCTTCAGCACCGAGCTGCTGTCGAGCCCGGTGAAGCGCGCGATCTTGGCGCTGGCGACCAGCCGTCCGGGTGCGCCCTCGTCTTCTTGTTGGAAGCGCTCGAGCCGCAGCATCGCGAGCGACGCCGCGCCGGGCCCCTCGGCCCCCGCGTCTTCGCTGCCACTGCTCGTGCAGCCGACGAGCGCGGCGCATGCGAGGAGCAGGGCGCGTGTCGTCGATCGGCGCATCGTTTCTGAACGTATACGGCAGCCAGGCCGAGAGCAAGCGAGCGACCGGTTCCTCACAGGGTACGCTGACGGCCGCCATCGGGTGGCGGCGCATCCGCCATCGGGGCGCTGCCAAGTCGTGCAGATCACTCGTGGCAGAGCCGGAACGACCGCTGCACTGCGCTCGCTCATGCACGGGCCGCGTGAACGATTGCGAGAACAGGGGATCGATGCGCTTAGCGACGCCGAGCTGGTGGCGCTGCTGTTGGGCACGGGCAGTGCGGGGGAACCGGTGACCTCGTTGGCTGTGCGCCTGTTGGATGAGCTGGGCGGCGTGCATGCGCTCGGGCGCTCGAGCGTGGGGCAGCTCGAGGCCGTGAGGGGACTGGGTGTGGGCAAGGCGGCGCGCCTGGCGGCGGCGGTGGAGCTGGGGCGGCGGGTCATGACGCGGCCGCTCGCGCGAGGCTCGCGCATCACGGGCAGCGACGACGTGTATCGCGCGTTCGGCCCGTTCCTCGCCCACCGCCAGCACGAGGAGCTGTGGGCGATCGCGCTGGATGCTCGCCAGCGCATCCTGTGCCGCATGCAGCTCGCGCGCGGGGGCTTGAGCGCCTGCCCCGCCACGCTCGGGGATGTGTTCCGGCCGCTGATCCGGGAGGGCGCGGCCGGGCTGATCGTGATCCACAACCACCCCTCGGGCGCGCCGAGCCCAAGCCAGGAGGACCTGGCGTTCACGGATCGGCTGGCCCAGGCGGGGGAGCTGCTGGGGATCTGCTTGCTCGACCATGTGATCGTGGCGGCAGACGGGTACTACAGCTGCCTGGACGCGGGGTCTTACCGGGGTGCGGCGGACTGACCGGCCATGCCTTGACGGTCCGCGCATCCCGTGCAAAGGTCCGCCCCCCAACAAGAGGCCCTCGGGCCCCGGTTGGAGAACCTGATTCCATCCCGAGTAGGCCTCGGGATTCGCAGAGTACGCGCCTTTCTTGGGGTTTGCGTCCTGCCCGCGCCGCGCTAAGCACGCGCGCTCGATACCTGGAGAACTCCCGTGAAGCGCACCTACCAGCCGCACAAGACCAGCCGTCTTCGCACCCACGGATTCCGCGCTCGCATGGCGACCGCCAACGGCCGCCGGGTGGTCAACAACCGTCGCCGCAAGGGCCGCGCCCGCCTCGGCGTCACCGCGTACAAGAAGTAAGCAGGCCGCGCATGCCGTCGGGCGCTGGTCCCGCTGAAGAGCGGCCGTCGCAGCGCCTACGCCCGCGCGACCGCTTACGAAAGCGCTTCGAGTTCCGACGGCTACGGGACGAGGGTCGGCGCGTGCACACGCGTAGCTTCGTGCTCTCGATCGCACGTGGGGATCAGCCGCAGGCTCGGCTCGGGATCACGGTCTCGCGGCAGGTGGGCAACGCCGTGCGCCGCAATCGGCTCAAGCGCTTGCTGCGCGAGGCGTTCCGGCTCGAGCGCGCGCTGGTTCCGTCCGCGTCGGATCTGGTCGTGATCGCGAAGACGGGGTGCAAGCTGGATTCGCTGGCAGAGGTGCGCGCCGAGCTCGCGCAGGCGTCATCCGCGCTGCGAGCCGCCAGGAACAAGACCGGGGTGCGCCCCGTTTCTCGCGGCGGGGCCGAGCGAGAGAGAAGCGCGCGATGACCAAGCTACTGCTGGCATTGATCCGGCTCTACCAGCTGCTGCTGTCGCCGCTGCTCGGCAACGTGTGTCGCTTCGAGCCCAGCTGCTCGCGCTACGCGGCCGCGTGCCTGCAGGACCATGGCGCGCTGCGCGGCTCGTGGCTGGCGCTGAAGCGCCTCGGCCGCTGCCACCCGTTCCACGCTGGCGGCTTCGACCCGCCACCCCCAAGTTCTCGAGCCTCGACCGCTCTCGCAAATGCTCGCGCGGCGACTTCGTCGCCCGCTTTCAAAGATGCTCGCGCGGCGACTTCGTCGCCCGCTCGACCGGAGTCTCCATGTCACACGGAATGTCGCGCGCACGGTTGCTCTCGCTAGCGTTGGTCGGTCTCGCGCTGACGGCTTGTGGGGGAGAGCCGCCGCCGGCCAAGGGCGGCCCGATGGCTGGTACGCCCACGTACGCGCCCGGCAGCAAGAACACCAGCTCGCTGGACGCCACGCGTATGGCGACGCTCGAGGGGAGCGACTTCGTGGCCGTGGTCAGCACGCAGAACAGCGCGCTGGTCGGCTTCACGTTCAAAGACCCGCGCTACGAGCGCGGCGGCAAGCCGATCGACCTCGTCACGACGGACAAGCTCGAGTACCTGCCGCTGGCCCTGGAGCTCGAAGGCGCAGAGCTGCCGAGCAGCGCCAACTGGCAGGTGGAGCGCCTGAGCCCGAGCGCGGTGCGCCTGACGCTGAAGACCGCCGAGCTCACGCTCGTGCGCAAGCTCGAGGTCGGCAACGGGCCGTTCCAGATCTGGTCGACGCTGCGCGTGCAGAACGACACGCAGGCCGCGAAGACGATCCAGGTGAAGAACCTGGGCCACCACTACGTGCGCCGCGCGGACGAGCAGGGCGGCTTCATGGCCGGGCGCTCTGCGCTCACCGCCGCGGGCATGTGCTCGCAGGAAGACTCGCCCAAGCGCTGGGACCGCGAAGACATCGTCGAGGACAAGCCGTCGCTGAACGGCAAGATCTCGTTCGGCTCGCTCGACAACCTGTACTTCACGCAGGCGATCGCGGCCGACGGAACCCCGTTCGAGAGCTGTGCGCTGTCGGGCTCGGACCGTGGTGGCTCCACCGACAAGCCGGACGGAGCGCTGCTCGGCGTCACGCTCGCGCACGCGAAGACCAAGCTGGCGCCGCACGGCGAGGCGACCTTCCGCACGCTCTCGTACTTCGGCCCCAAGACGCCCAAGGAGCTGGCGTCGGCCGGGCACTACCTGAACAAGGCGTCGTACGTCGGCGGCCTGCCCGGCGTGGACATGATCGCGCACGGCCTGGTGAGCCTGCTCGCGTACATCCACGACCACGTGGTGGGCAACTGGGGCATCGCCATCATCCTGCTCACGGTGTTCGTGAAGCTGGTGCTGTTCCCGCTCACGGCCAGGAGCTTCGAGTCGATCGCGGGGATGCGCCGGCTCAAGCCCGAGATCGACGCCATCAACGAAAGGTACGCCGAGGACCGCGAGAAAAAGGGCGCGGCCATGATGGAGCTGTACAAGAAGCACAAGATCAACCCGTTCGGCGGGTGCTTGCCGCAGCTTCTGCAGCTGCCCATCTGGTGGGCGCTGTACAGCTCGCTGTCCACCAACGTGGAGCTGTTCAAGCGGCCGTTCTTCGGCTTCTGGCAGGACCTGGCGGCGCCGGATCCGTACTATGCGCTTCCGCTCGCGCTCGGCGTCTTGATGTGGGTACAGCAGAAGATCACGCCCAGCACGATGGACCCAGCCCAGGCCAAGATGATGCTCTACGTCATGCCGGCGATGATCACGAGCTTCATGCTTTTTCTGCCGGCAGGTCTGTGCGTTTATATGTTCACCAACTCGGTGCTCAGCATCGGGCAACAGCGATTCATCGAGTACCGGCTCGCTCACAAGAAGGCTGCCGAACCGGCAAGCGTGAGTGGTCCGAACTCGCCAACGGGCTCAGCGGACGACGCAAGCTCGCCTCGGAGGACCGGACGTGGACGAGCGTAGACACAACATGGACGGCGCGCTGTTCGTCGATGACGACAGGGCCGCACGCAACGACGACGAACGACCCGCCAGGCGGCGGTCTTCTCCACCCGATCGCGGGCACGAAGACGGCAAGGCCGAGGACGCGCGCCGCATCACGCAGGGCATCCTGGACCGTATGGATCTCGAGGCGCGTGTACACGTGCGCGAGGACGACGAGCAGGTGGTGCTCGACATCGACGGGCCCGACGCCGGGCGCGCGATCGGCAAGAAGGGCATGACGCTCGAGGCGCTGCAGTTCTTGGTCAACAAGATCGTGAACCGCGAGCCGGACGAGCGTCGGCACATCGTGCTCGACTCGGGCGACTACCGCGAGCGCCACGACAACGGGCTGGTCTCGATGGCCAAGCGCGAAGCGAAGCGCGCGATCACGTCGGGGCGTCCGGTGACGCTGGAGCCGATGAGCGCGCGCGATCGGCGCGTGATCCACGTGTCGCTGGCGAAGATGCCCGGCATCACCACGCGCTCCGAGGGCGAGGGCATGGATCGCCGGCTGCAACTGATCCCCGCACGCGGCGGCGAGCGTTCGGAGCGCGGTGAGCGCGCCGAGCGGCCGCGAGAGGGCCGTGGCGAGCGCCGCGACGACCGACCGCGTGACGATCGGCCGCGCGAAGCGCGCGACGAACGCCCGC
>DASUME010000176.1:0-3871 GCA_036277895.1 Polyangiales bacterium | reverse complement strand
ATCCCGCCGGAGCACCTGCGGCTGGAGGTCACCGAGGCCGCCGCGCTCAGCACCAGCCCGCAGATGCGCGAGTGGGTGCAGCGGCTGGTCAAGCGCGGCGTCGAGTTCGCGATGGACGACTTCGGGACCGGCTACTCGTCGCTCGATGCGATCCGTCAGCTGCCGTTCGCGACCTTGAAGGTGGACCAGGGCATGGTGCGCGAGATGGAGAGCTCCGAGCGCGCCGCGATGCTGGTGCACGCCAACGTGTCGCTCGCGCAGGTGCTCGGCATGGAGGCCGTCGCCGAGGGCCTCGAGACGGAGACCATCTACCGCGCGCTGATGCACAGCGGCTGCCGCGAGGGGCAGGGCTACTGGATGAGCAGGCCGCTGCCGCTCGACGAGTACGTGGCGCTGGTGCGCAGCGGGCGCAGCTGGCCCGCATCCCACGCGGGCTTGCTGCGCTCGGTGCTGCTCAACCACGTGATCGAGCTGCGGCGCGTGATGGACTGGGTGTACTCCGCGCGCAGGTCCGGCGTCGCGCACGCGATGGAGAGCACACGCCACCAGCCGCTCGGCGAGCGCAGTCGCGCCGCCTTCACGGCCTGGTACGACGGAGCCGGCACGGTGCTGCGCGGCAACCCCGCATACGAGGCGATGCGCGTGCCCAACGCGATCATGAGCGAGACCTACGACGCGATCCAGGCCGAGGCGGCGCGCGATGCCGATCCGGAGGAGCTGGCGCCGCTGCTGCGCAAGCTCTCGCATTATGCCGTCGTGTTGATCGGCGATCTGCTGCGCCTGGAGTCCGAGCTGCTGCTCGAGGAGCTCAAGCGAAAGTGAGCTCGCGCTTCAGGCCGAGCACCTCGAAGCCGGACAGCACGAGCACGGCCAGCGCCTGCGCGCTCACGAACGCGTAGCCGAGCGCGGTGGGCGCAGTCCAGGCGAACAACAGCGCACTGTCGAGCACCCAGAGCAGGTTGAGCGCGACCGCGATCCAGACCGGCTTGGCAGCGAGCTCGCTGCGACGGCTGAGGTAGGCGAGGAACAGAGCGAACGGAAACAACGCCAGCCCCGAGCCGGCCAGCAGCTGTTTCGACAGGCCGAGCGGCTCGCTGAGCACGCTGGCGGTGGTGGTCAGCGCGAGGCCGGTGACCGTGCAGGTGAGGGCGTCGATCGCGAGCACGGTGCGAAGCAGAGAGTTCTTCATGGCTGGCTCCTTGTTGCCCTGAGCCTGCGCTCTCTCTGCCGTGCGATCGATTACCTCCCAGGTAAGATCACATCATCGACAGCATTCGGTCGTATTGCTCGACGTAGACGGCGTTGTCCTGCGGCGGGCAGAGCTCCGGCGAGATCCGGACACCGAAGCCGGGTGGAGCGGCGCCACGTGCACCGGTCGCCAGCGTTCGCGTCCACATGATGTCGCCGCGCACGTGCACCATACGTGCGGCGCCGGGCGGCCGTAGCTCCAGCCAGACCTGGCCCTTGGTCGGCGGCGCGTCGAACGTGCGCACGTAGAGACCTTCGCGGCTGACGTTGTACGTGAGGCCGAAGCGGGCCTCGAACTCGCCGGCCGCGCGGAAGCTGGTCAGCGTGGCGTAGAGGATGCGGCGCGAGGCGCGCGACTCGAGCAGCTCGCGCGGGCGCAGCAGCTCGTTGACCACGAACAGCAGATCGTCCGGCGGCGCTTCTTCGGGCACCGTGGTCCAGCCGTGCGGCGACATCGAGCCCGACTGACGTCCGGACGCGAGCAACACGGCCGGCATCTCGCCGACCCAGTGCTCGGCCAAGCTGGTGAGCGCCTTGCGTCCGCCTTCGGGGGGCAACGTGTTGGAGACGACGAGCACCTTGGGCGGGGATCGTTCCGCCACCGAGAGCGCCTCGTGCATGGTCGCCGCGAACGACACGTCGAAGCCCGCCTGGCGCAGCACGCGGCCGAACACCTGACGGCGGTGCACGTCTGCGTGCGCGAGCAAACACGAGCCCTGAAACAGGGCGGTGCGCGCCTGCGGGTTGAAGCTCGCGAGCGCGGCCAGGCGGCGCGTCAGCCCCCCCAGCTCGTGCAGGGCGACCACGTCGTCTGCGCCGATCGCGTGCAGCTCGAGCATGATGCGGTCCGAGATGCGCTCGGACAGCGCGATCAGCGGCACGCTGAAGTTGTTCGCGTTGCTACGCAGCACGCGCGTGATGTCGCGAACGTCGACGGGCGAGTCCGCGAGCACGCAGCGTGAGGGGTACGTATCGAGCGCCTCGCGCAGCTGCATCACGCTCGGGATAAACACGACTTGCGAAGATGCGCGCTCAATCGCTTCGCGGACGTTGCGCTCTCGGTCGCCGAGGCGCTGGCCCACCACCAGGACGGTCATGCTCGTTCCCCCCGACGTTCGCGATTCAAAATCCCCAGAATCCGAACGCTTGAGCCACGAACGTACCATGAACCCCAGGCGCGCTGGGAGCTGACGTCTCTCTTGCAGTGCTCAGTGCGTGGGGCTGAGGCGGACGCGCACTTCGGCGTAGTCGAGCGACTCGGCGAGCGCGAGCGCGACGTCCTGAGCGGCGAACAGTGCGCCCGCGAGCCGGAACCAGAGCAGGTTGCGCACGATCTGACGGCGCGCGGCGAGCACCGGCAGGGCCACCAGCTCCGCACGCGCAGGGCGCGCTGGGCGTGCCACCGACACCCGTGCGTACTCGGCCTCGGCTTCAATGGCGACGACGAAGCTCCTGCTGTCGCGCGTGGCGAGCGCGATCAGCAACGTCTCCAACGCGCGCTGGAAAAGCTCGGGGTCGAGCTTCACGCGAGCTCGCGGTGCGCTCCCCTGCACCGTGCCGACCACGTGGATCCGCCGTTCTGCTTGCTCCAGTGCGGTGAGCAGCGTCGATTGCAGGTCCACGCGACGTACGATCGGTGCCTGTCCAACCAGCTCCAGCTCTGCCAGCTCCATGCAGGCGTCCATGGCGCCGCGCAGCTCGCCGCTGGCGGTGAGCACGTGCTCGACGAAGCCTTGCTGCTCCGGGTTGAGCGCTCCGAACGCTTGCGACGCGAGCAGCTCCGCAAACCCCTGGATCGACTGCAACGGTGAGCCGAGCTCGTGACGGGCGCTCGACAGCAGCGAGCGCGTGGCGTGCGCGTCGAGGACCTCCACGTTGCGCAAGGCCCGCACGCCGTCGCGCGCGATTTGCTCGGCGGCGTCCTCGTCCTCGGAATCGGGTTCGTGCGCGGCGCCCACGTCGGTGTGCAGCCTACGCGCCGGTCCTACGCGAAGGAAGGCGCAATCGTGTCCTTTCACCTTACGCTGGAGGCGCAAGTTTGCTTGCGGTCGCGCACCAGGCATGAAGCGCGAGCACGGTTCGCGGTACGATCAAGCACGCAGGGGAGGAACGCGCGGTGCAGGAACGTGTGTTGGTCGTGGACTACGACAGCTCCACGAGGCAGGCGCTGGCCTCCGTGATGGTGACGGCGGGGTACCGCGTGGTGCAAGCGGCTGACGCGAGCGCCGTGCTGGCCGCGCTGGGTGAAGCCGAGCCGTTCGACTTGGTAGTGCTCGACTACGTGTTGGGCCGAACCTCGTGCATCACGCTCTGCGAAGCGATCCGCGGGCTCGCCTTCGGCTCGGATCTTCCGATCCTCGTGCTGAGCGCGCAGAGCGATGCGGTGACGCAGCGTCAGGTCCTGGAGGCCGGTGCAGACGACTTCCTGACCAAGCCGATCCACCGCGGCGAGCTGCTGCTGCGCGTGCGCTCGCTGGTGAAGTTCCGCAAGCTCAAGCTGCAGCTGGCGGCGAGCAACGAGCTGCTCACGCAGCAGCACGACGCGATCCTTCGCGTGCAGCAGCAGAAGGACGAGCTGATCGAGGTGATCGTGCACGACCTCAAGAACCCGCTGGCCGCGATC